>NZ_CAWOJA010000084.1:0-253 GCF_963881615.1 Rahnella sp. CJA17(1/100)
ATGCCGTCGATGGCGTAGTCTGGCATACGCAGGACACGCCTGAAAATGCAGAGGCCTTCGGTAAGGCTTCGAACCAGCACGGCGAACGCGGATATCCTCAGGTCCGCATGGTCTGCCTGATGGAACTTGCGGGCCAGTGTGATGGACAGTTACGACGTGAACGAGATGCGCCTGGCGGCAAAGCTGGCAGACAGCGCGCCGGATAACAGTATTACGCTGTTCGATAAGGGTTTTTACTCTTTAGGACTGCTAC
>NZ_CAWOJA010000085.1:0-249 GCF_963881615.1 Rahnella sp. CJA17(1/100)
GCCATGATCAAACTCTTCAATTAAAAGTTCGATTTGCTTCAACAAGTGAAGCGGTGCTCAGAGATTGCTTCGTAATAATTCAACTAAATGAATTACTGCTTGGTCACTCTAAGACTTGATATTTTTTTGCCACCGAGGTGGCTGATATCGTCTTGTGAGTGCCCACACAGATTGTCTGATAAATTGTTAAAGAGCATGCCGCGGTTCGCAAGGAATCTTATGCGGCGCGGGAGGCGTATATTACGTTTT
>NZ_CAWOJA010000086.1:0-246 GCF_963881615.1 Rahnella sp. CJA17(1/100)
TATAAGCATCGCTGGGAAATCGAGTTAGGATACCGGGAGACGAAGCAGTTTTTACTGGGGAACCGGTGGGCGCTGAGAAGCAAACTGCCGGAAATGGTGAGGCAGGAACTGTGGGGTATCCTGCTGAGTTATAACCTTATTCGTTACCAGATGATCAAGATGGCGTTCAGCCTGAAGGGAGATTATCTGCCTTATCAGCTGAGTTTTAGCGGTGCAGTGTCGGAGATATTACGGTTGTTAATCGGG
>NZ_CAWOJA010000087.1:0-224 GCF_963881615.1 Rahnella sp. CJA17(1/100)
TTCCCTACTCTCGCATGGGGAGACCCCACACTACCATCGGCGCTACGGCGTTTCACTTCTGAGTTCGGCATGGGGTCAGGTGGGACCACCGCGCTACTGCCGCCAGGCAAATTCTGTTTCATTCATACCGCTCACCTTAAATCAGGCTTGCACTACGAACCAATCTCGGAACTTCAGCTGAAAATCTACTTCAAGTCTCTAAAAACACCTTTGGTGTTGTAAGG
>NZ_CAWOJA010000088.1:0-210 GCF_963881615.1 Rahnella sp. CJA17(1/100)
ATGCCGTCGATGGCGTAGTCTGGCATACGCAGGACACGCCTGAAAATGCAGAGGCCTTCGGTAAGGCTTCGAACCAGCACGGCGAACGCGGATATCCTCAGGTCCGCATGGTCTGCCTGATGGAACTGAGCAGTCACCTGTTGCGGGCCAGTGTGATGGACAGTTACGACGTGAACGAGATGCGCCTGGCGGCAAAGCTGGCAGACAGCG
>NZ_CAWOJA010000089.1:0-210 GCF_963881615.1 Rahnella sp. CJA17(1/100)
CGGCGATATACGGCCGGTCGGGGTCGCCGCCGTCAAAGGCGATGGCCACTTCTGTGCCGTCGGTCAGCGGCATATGCCAGCCGTAGCCGTCGCCGCCGTAGGGTTTGGCGAGGCGCACCCACAGGTACGCGTAACCGGCATCCGCCGACGCACGGTCGCCGTCAATGCGCACGCGGTAGCGCCCCTGATTATCCAGCCACGCGTAGGTGT
>NZ_CAWOJA010000090.1:0-209 GCF_963881615.1 Rahnella sp. CJA17(1/100)
TCGAGGGCAGTTTTAGCATCGCTGCGTTGCTGTAAAAATGCTTCAGATGACCCGGGATGGCTCCCGCTGATGCCCACGGCAACCCGATTAACAACCGTAATATCTCCGACACTGCACCGCTAAAACTCAGCTGATAAGGCAGATAATCTCCCTTCAGGCTGAACGCCATCTTGATCATCTGGTAACGAATAAGGTTATAACTCAGCAGG
>NZ_CAWOJA010000091.1:0-208 GCF_963881615.1 Rahnella sp. CJA17(1/100)
AAGCGAAAGCGCGTAACTCACTGCTCTTTAACAATTTATCAGACAATCTGTGTGGGCACTCACAAGACGATATCAGCCACTTCGGTGGCAAAAAATATCAAGTCTTAGAGTGACCAAGCAGTAATTCATTTAGTTGAATTATTACGAAGTAATCTCTGAGCACCGCTTCACTTGTTGAAGCAAATCGAACTTTTAATTGAAGAGTTTG
>NZ_CAWOJA010000092.1:0-206 GCF_963881615.1 Rahnella sp. CJA17(1/100)
ACGCCCTTCATCGCCTCTGACTGCCTAGGCATCCACCGTGTACGCTTAGTCGCTTAACCTCACAACCCGAAGGTGTTTCCACCATCGCGCTGCGATTATTTGAGAGACTCTGTTACAGACTAATCCACCACTCGGTACTGCTACGGAGAGTGATGTTCAGCTGTAAACTTTCAATTTTCAGCTTGTTCCAGATTGTTAAAGAGCAA
>NZ_CAWOJA010000093.1:0-230288 GCF_963881615.1 Rahnella sp. CJA17(1/100)
AGCTACTTTCCGCTGCCGCTCGACTTGCATGTGTTAGGCCTGCCGCCAGCGTTCAATCTGAGCCATGATCAAACTCTTCAATTAAAAGTTCGATTTGCTTCAACAAGTGAAGCGGTGCTCAGAGATTGCTTCGTAATAATTCAACTAAATGAATTACTGCTTGGTCACTCTAAGACTTGATATTTTTTGCCACCGAGGTGGCTGATATCGCCTTGTGAGTGCCCACACAGATTGTCTGATAAATTGTTAAAGAGCAGTGAGTTACGCGCTTTCGCTTGCTAACTCGAGGTGGCGTATATTACGCTTTCCTCATTCAGTGTCAACCGTTTATTTTATCCGGTTGCCGCTGTTTTTAATCTTTCCGACCCGGTTACTTCGTGATGTTGTTCACGTTGTTCCCTGTCGATGGAGCGGCATTATAGGGAGTTCTCAGCAGGCCGCAAGGGCTAATTTCACTTTTCTTACCAAGCGTTCATAAATTCATCAAATGAATAAGTAATACACAAGTAATGCATAAAAAACGGGCTCCGAATGACTCCGGAGCCCGTTATAAGGCCGCTACTTATCTATTTACTGTCTTGCGATGATGTGATCATCTTCCACATCGACAGTAATTGGTTTGCCTGGGATCAGCTTGCCAGACAAGATTTGCTGAGCCAGCGGGTTCTCAATCTCCTGCTGGATGGCACGTTTCAATGGACGCGCACCATAAACCGGGTCAAATCCTGTGTTACCCAGCAGTTCCAGCGCCGCATCGGTCAGCGTTGCCGTGTAGCCGTGTTCTTCTAAGCGTTTATACAAACGTGCCAGCTGGATCTTGGCGATATTCTTGATATGCCCATGACCCAGCGGATGGAACACAACCACTTCATCTATACGGTTGATGAATTCCGGACGGAAGCTGTGTGTGACCACTTCCATTACCGACGCTTTCATCTGCGCATAGCTGGCCTCACCGAAGTGCTGCTGAATAATGTCAGAGCCCAGGTTAGAGGTCATGATGACAACCGTGTTGCGGAAATCAACCGTTCTCCCCTGCCCGTCAGTTAAACGGCCGTCATCCAGCACCTGCAATAAGATGTTGAAGACATCCGGGTGCGCCTTCTCAACTTCATCTAACAAGATGACAGAGTAAGGACGACGACGAACCGCTTCGGTCAGGTAACCCCCTTCCTCATAACCGACATAACCCGGAGGCGCACCGACTAGACGTGAAACGGAGTGTTTTTCCATAAACTCTGACATATCGATGCGAACCATCGCGTCATCGCTGTTAAAGAGGAATGTCGCCAGCGCTTTACACAGCTCTGTTTTACCCACACCGGTCGGACCGAGGAACAGGAATGACCCGATCGGACGGTTTGGATCTGACAATCCTGCGCGGCTACGACGAATGGCATTCGATACTGCTTCTACCGCCTCGTTCTGGCCAATCACGCGGTTATGAAGTTCTTCTTCCATACGCAGCAGTTTTTCACGTTCACTTTCAAGCATCCGGGCAACCGGAATACCGGTCCAGCGCGCCAGCACGTCGGCAATTTCCACATCTGTCACACGGTTGCGCAGCAGCTTCATGGTTTTACCGTCTGCCTGAGTCGCCGCTGCCAGCTGTTTTTCCAGTTCCGGGATTTTACCGTACTGCAATTCTGACATACGGCCCAGATCGCCCACGCGGCGAGCCTGTTCAAGCGTAATCTTTGCCTGCTCCAGCTCGGCTTTAATATTCTGCGTGCCGGTCAGGGATGCTTTCTCAGCTTTCCACTCTTCTTCCAGCTCAGAATATTCACGCTCTTTCTGGCTCAGTTCGGTTTCCAGCATTTCCAGACGTTTCACACTGGCATCATCAGACTCTTTTTTCAGCGCCTGCTGTTCCAGTTTGAGCTGGATAATACGGCGATCGAGACGGTCCAGAGACTCCGGTTTAGAGTCCATCTGCATACGAATGCTGGATGCCGCTTCATCTATAAGGTCGATTGCTTTATCCGGTAACTGACGATCCGAGATATAACGGTGCGACAATGTGGCTGCTGCAACGATAGCCGGGTCAGTAATCTGTACATGGTGATGCAGCTCATAGCGTTCTTTCAGACCACGCAAGATAGCGATGGTGTCTTCAACAGAAGGCTCGGCAACAAACACTTTCTGGAAACGACGCTCTAACGCCGCATCTTTCTCGATGAACTGACGATATTCATTTAATGTCGTCGCACCTACACAGTGAAGTTCACCACGCGCCAGAGCCGGTTTCAGCATATTGCCGGCATCCATTGCGCCATCGGCTTTACCCGCACCGACCATGGTATGCAATTCGTCGATAAACAGAATGACGTTGCCTTCCTGTTTAGCCAGATCACTCAGCACGCCTTTCAGACGTTCTTCAAATTCACCGCGATACTTGGCACCGGCAACCAATGCACCCATGTCTAATGAAAGCACACGTTTATTTTTCAGACCTTCCGGCACTTCACCATTAATGATGCGCTGTGCCAGTCCTTCCGCAATCGCGGTTTTACCGACACCTGGCTCACCAATCAGCACCGGGTTATTTTTGGTACGACGTTGCAGAACCTGAATAGTCCGGCGAATTTCTTCATCACGACCGATGACCGGATCCAGTTTGCCCTGCTCGGCACGTTCGGTCAGATCGATAGTGAATTTTTTTAATGCCTGACGCTGGTCTTCGGCATTCTGGTCATCCACTTTCTCACCCCCACGCATTTGATCGATAGCCGCTGTGATTTTCTCGGCCGTTGCACCGCTGGCTTTTAACAGATCCGTTAAAGAGCCGCGGTCTTTCATCACGGCCAGAACAAACAGTTCTGAAGAGATGAAAGTATCGGCACGTTGTTGTGCCAGCTTGTCACAAAGATTTAAAACACGTACCAGCTCATGGGATGGTTGAACATCACCGCCGGTACCTTCAACTTGCGGCAAACGCCCCAAAGCCTGATCAACGTCCGTGCGCAGTTTCTGGGTATCTATCCCAGCCGCCGTTAATAAAGGACGTACGGTTCCGCCTTCCTGAGTAAGCAAAGCACTCATCAGGTGAACAGGTTCGATAAATTGATTGTCGCGCCCGAGCGCGAGTGACTGAGCATCCGCGAGGGCAAGCTGGAATTTGCTGGTAAGACGATCCAGACGCATAACACCTCCAATACTGAACAAAATTGCTACTGGAGATTAGATGAGGTCAACCCTCACGTTTTCAAGGTTATCTTGGCAGTATATTCAGAGGACAGCTGTTATGCGTGATGGATCGTCTTGATTCGATAGGTTATATCAGCCAAATTAAACTTGCCAGCCGTCCGGTAATTCCGTCGCGCCGGTAAGAGTAAAATTTGTTGCTGTCTGTCACAGTGCAATATTCACCGCCGTAGAGGGCGGTGATACCCGCAGCTTGCAAGCGAAACCGTGCAAGCTGGTAAATGTCGGCCATGAATTTGGCACCTGCAGGTCTGAAAGCGACGGATACGGCAGAGTCAACAGCCATAAAGGCTTCGCGAACTTCGCCGCCAACTTCAAAATGCGCAGGACCAATTGCCGGTCCCATCCACGCCATGATTTCTGCGGGAGCCGCCTCAAAGCAGGCAACCGTATTTTCCAACACGCCTGCACACAAACCACGCCAGCCCGCATGCGCTGCAGCGACTTCATCGCCGTTTTTACTGCAAAACAGAACCGGTAAACAATCGGCTGTCATTGCTGCACAGACAACGCCTGGCTCGCGGGTATAGGCCGCATCGGCAATCTGTGTCGGAATAAGGGGGGTTTGCGCCGTCAAACGAACAACGTCGATCCCATGAACCTGCTCCAGCCAGTGTGGTGCAGCAGGAAGCCCGCCAAGTTCGATTATACGCTGACGGTTCAAGGCGACATGTTCAGGTAAATCTCCGACATGATCGCCAAGGTTAAGCGAACCGAAAGGAGGCAAACTGACACCTCCTTCGCGGGTCGTCGCACATGACCGCACCGATGCCGGTTGCGGCCACTGAGGCTGGATAAGCACGCTCATTACCAGTTCATCTGGTCCTTGAACTCTTCGGTATCCGCTTTAAGCGCATTGATCAGGTCAACCATATCCTGCGGAAGTGGCGCATGCCATTCCATCTGAATACCAGTGACCGGATGATAAAGACGCAGCATGGTAGCGTGA
This sequence comes from Rahnella sp. CJA17(1/100), assembly GCF_963881615.1. NCBI lineage: Bacteria > Pseudomonadati > Pseudomonadota > Gammaproteobacteria > Enterobacterales > Yersiniaceae > Rahnella > Rahnella sp. CJA17(1/100). The sequence continues at coordinate 4,154 of NZ_CAWOJA010000093.1, forward strand.
AGAGCCTGACGATCGAATCCGCGCAGCATATTAATGAACGGTTCTGAAGCACCTTTTGGCAGACGTGGACGGCCACCATACAGTTGATCGCCTAACAGAGGATGGTTAATGTGCGCCATATGCACGCGGATCTGGTGTGTACGACCGGACTCCAGACGCAAGCGCAGACGCGTATGAGCACGGAAATGCTCCATGATGCGATAGTGTGTCGTCGCCGGTTTGCCAGTCGGATGAACCGCCATATGCGTACGCTTGGTGGAATGGCGCGCAATCGGCTCATTCACTGTGCCGCCTGCCGTCATTGTACCAATCGCCACGGCTTCATATTCGCGGGTAATTTCGCGGGCCTGAAGTGCGGTCACCAGGTGCGTTTGTGCAGGCACCGACTTCGCCACCACCATCAGACCGGTGGTATCTTTATCCAGGCGATGCACGATGCCGCAGCGCGGTACATCAATAATTGCAGGGTAATAATGCAGCAGCGCATTCAGTACCGTGCCATCAGGATTCCCGGCGCCCGGATGAACAACCAGATCACGGGGTTTATTGATGACTAAAATATCAGTATCTTCATACACGATATCTAAAGCGATATCTTGTGGCAGCCAACGCGCTTCTTCTTCAATTTGCGCATCGATTGCGATAGCCTCGCCACCCAACACTTTTTCTTTTGGTTTGGTCACTTTTTTGCCATTGACCGTGACCCTGTCTTCAAGGATCCAATCTTTTATGCGAGATCTTGAATAATCAGGGAACAATTCGGCCAAAGCCTGATCTAACCGTTGACCGAGTTGAGATTCGGCCACCGTTGCGGTGAGTTGTACTTGTTGTGCCATATGCAGCTTCTTGGTTAACGTTGGGTTTTCACGGCGATGCCGTTTAAAATAATGTGCTATTGTAGCTGGTCTTTGTCGGGAGCTTAACGGACAGTCTCCCAGAATAACACCTGAGGATAATCAAAACGTCATGACGCGTGTGAAATATCTGGTGGCAGCAGCCACGTTGAGCCTGGCGCTGGTCGGTTGCTCCAGTTCCAAAGAAACGGTTCCCGATAACCCGCCTAACGTCCTTTATGCCACTGCCCAGCAAAAGCTGCAGGACGGTAACTTTAAAGGCGCTATTGCGCAATTAGAAGCGCTGGATAACCGCTATCCGTTTGGGCCTTACTCGCAGCAAGTTCAGTTAGATCTGATTTATGCCTATTACAAGTCTGCTGACTTGCCTATGGCTCAGGCTTCTATTGATCGCTTTATGCGTCTGAACCCAACACATCCGAATATCGACTACGTCATGTATATGCGTGGTTTAACGGATATGGCGTTGGATGACAGTGCCCTGCAAGGATTTTTCGGTGTTGATCGTTCAGACCGTGATCCACAGCATGCACGTGCAGCATTCCGTGATTTCAGCCAGTTGATCCACACGTATCCAAACAGCCAGTACGCCACTGACGCGACTAAACGTTTGGTATTCCTGAAAGATCGTTTGGCGAAATACGAGCTGTCAGTGGTGCAATACTACACTAAACGCGGTGCTTACGTCGCTGTCGTTAACCGTGTAGAACAAATGCTGAAAGATTATCCGGATACGAAAGCAACGCATGATGCGCTGCCGTTGATGGAAAACGCCTACCGTGAACTGCAGCTGAACACTCAGGCTGATAAAGTCGCGAAAATTATTGCCGCCAACAGCGCAGCATAATTTTACATGTCCGTGGACAAACGGTAGCTCAGGCTGCCGTTTTTTTTGGCTCTTTTTAGGGGATAATTGCAGAAACACAGGAAAGAATAACGTACTGATCCCATCAATCATGCCTGCTCCTGAATGAAGTCTCAAGGCCTTTCCGGCCATTAATTACCCTGAGTCACATAAACTTCAACATTGACAAAAAGTGACAAAAAACCGCGAGTTTAGGGACGCATTTCGTAAAAAAGGCTGGTATGTTGGATTCATCGGAGACGGAAAGAAGAGAGGTAAGTTATATGACAGTCAACATTACCAGTAAACAAATGGACATCACCCCCGCGATTCGTGAACACATCGAAGGGCGTCTGAAAAAACTGGATAAATGGCAAACTCAGCTCATTAACCCACACATAATCCTGTCGAAAGAACCTCAGGGATTTGTCGCCGATGCGACCATCAGTACACCAAACGGAAAACTGGTTGCCAGTGCTACGCACGATGATATGTACGCTGCGATTAACGAAATGACGACAAAACTCGAGCGCCAGCTCAATAAAGCGCAGCATAAAGGTGAGGCCCGCCGTGCAGAGTCCGGCGTCAAAGAACTCAATCTGGAACCGGTGCAGGAAGAAGAGGAATAACCGGGTTATCCGGCATGTCAGTAACAACGCGCTCTGAGGGGCGCGTTTTTTGTGTCTGAAGGAATCTTATTGACACAGGGAAAACCCAGCGGTTACTTTAAGACTCTGATCAAACTTATGGAAACAACGTATACATGAATACCCGTCTGTTTTTCTTCGCATTCTTTTTTACCTTCCCCTGATTGGGAGGCGTTTCGTCGCGAAAGAATGAATGCGAAGACGAACAACAAAGCCTCCTGAAAAGGGGGCTTTTTTTATGCCTGCGTTTCACACATTTTGCTGAAAGAAAGAACATCTAAAAGGGTAATAACATGACCGAGAACTCATTACTGGCACTGCGCGAACGCATCAGCGCATTAGACCTGAAATTGCTGGCCCTGCTGGCAGAACGACGTACGATGGCGATTGAGGTCGCGCAATCCAAAATGCACTCTCACCGCCCTATCCGCGATAAAGAACGCGAAGCAGAACTGATTAACACACTGATTCAGGAAGGGAAAAAACAGGGGCTGGACGGCCATTACATCACCCGCGTTTATCAGCTAATCATTGAAGATTCCGTTCTCACACAGCAGGCACTCCTGCAGCAACATCTGAATAAAACCTCTTCTGATTCAGCCCGCATCGCTTTCCTCGGTCCGAAAGGTTCATATTCACATCTCGCTGCCCGTCAGTTTGCCGCACGTCATTTCGACCAGTTCATCGAATGTGGCTGCCAGAAATTCCAGGATATCTTTTCTCAGGTTGAAACCGGCCAGGCTGATTACGCGGTATTGCCGATTGAAAATACCAGTTCCGGCTCAATCAATGACGTTTATGACCTGCTGCAACACACCAGTTTGTCAATTGTGGGCGAGCTGACAAACCCTATCGATCATTGCGTTCTGGTGGCGGCAGACACGGATTTGTCGCAGATTCAGACGGTTTACAGCCATCCGCAACCCTTCCAGCAATGCAGCCAGTTCATTAACCGCTTCCCTCACTGGAAAATTGAATACTGCGAAAGCACTGCGGCGGCGATGGAAAAAGTGGCGGCAGCCAACTCTCCGCACGTGGCTGCGCTGGGCAGCGAAGCCGGTGGCGCGTTGTACAAATTGCAGGTGCTCGAACACAACCTAGCGAACCAGCAGGAAAACATCACCCGCTTCATTATTCTGGCGCGCAAAGCCATTGAAGTGACAGACCAGGTTCCGGCTAAAACCACGCTGATTATGGCCACTGGCCAGCAAGCGGGGGCGCTGGTGAACGCGCTTCTGGTGCTGCGTGATCAGGGCATCATCATGACCAAGCTGGAATCACGTCCGATCAACGGTAATCCGTGGGAAGAGATGTTTTATATCGATGTGCAGGCAAACCTGCGTTCAGAAGAGATGAAAAAGGCGCTGAAGGATCTGGCTCCAATCACACGCTCGCTGAAAGTTCTCGGCTGTTATCCAAGCGAAAACGTCGTTTCCGTCGACCTGTAATTTTCCACAAACAAAAAGGGCGCTGCATACAACTGCAACGCCCTTCTTTTCATTTACAGACAGCATTTCCGAAAAGCTTACTTGCGGTTGTCGTTGGCCTGACGGAGTAACGCACCACTTTCTTTCAGGAAACGCGGTGCATAATCACCGAACCAGTGCTCAACCTGCCTGAACTTATCGATAAACGCCTGTTTATCACCCGTTTCCAGCAGAGCAAGTGCATCGCCAAAACGCTGATAGTAACGTTTGATCAGCGCCAGATTACTTTCTGACGACATAATAATATCAGCGTAAAGCTGCGGATCCTGTGCAAACAAGCGACCAACCATCGCCAGTTCGAGGCGATAGATCGGTGAAGACAGAGCCAGCAACTGTTCGATTTCAACGTTTTCTTCTGATAAATGCATGCCATAAGCAAACGTTGCAAAGTGGCGTAACGCCTGAATGAACGCCATGTTCTGGTCGTGCTCGACCGCACTGATTTTATGCAGGCGAGCACCCCAGACCTGTAACTGCTCCAGCAACCACTGATAGGCCTGAGGTTCACGACCATCGCAGTACACCACAACCTGTTTTGCCAGGCTGCTGACATCCGGCCCAAACATAGGATGCAAGCCAAGCACCGGACCTTCATGCACCGCCAGCATCGCCTGCAGCGGACGATTTTTCACTGACGCCAGATCCACCAGAATACAGTCATCCGGCAGTTTTGGCAGACGTGCGATCACTTCTTCAGTCAGATGGATCGGTACGCTGACAATCACCATTCCGGCATCCGCCAGTAATGTTTCTGCCTGCGGCCAGTCTTCCTGCTCCAGCACTTTTACCTGATAACCGGAAAGTTCAAGCAGACGAGTGAACAAGCGCCCCATCTGCCCGTTTCCGCCAATAATCACCACCGGGCGCAATGCCGGATGCAATGTTTTGAAGCCTTTATCGTTTTCGCTTGAGTAGGACTCACGCATCACGCGGCGCAATACATCTTCAATCAGATCGGGCGGAACACCGAGGTTCTGCGCTTCCTGACGGCGTGAAGCCAGCATTGCCGCTTCCCGTTCAGGGACATAAATCGGCAAACCATAACGACTTTTGACTTCCCCGACTTCTGCCACCAGCGCAAGACGCCGTGATAAGAGATCTAACAACGCTTTATCAACGTCGTCGATCTGATCGCGCAACGCGTTAAGTTCTGCCACCATAAAAACTTACTCTCCTGCGATTCGTGCCGCCAGCGCGTCGCCCAGTTCCTGATGCATCGTGCGCAGCAGGTTTTCCGTGGTTTCCCAGTTAATGCAGGCATCCGTAACAGACACACCGTATTTCATTTCTGAACGCGGTTGTTCAGAAGACTGGCTGCCTTCGTTCAGATGACTTTCCAGCATCAGCCCCGTGATAGAGCGGTTACCGGCTTTAATCTGATCGATGACAGACTGAGCCACGACAGGCTGGCGACGATAGTCTTTGTTTGAGTTACCGTGACTGCAATCTATCATCAAGGAAGGACGGAGTCCCGCATCGGCCATCTGTTTTTCACAGGCCTGAACGTCCTGCTCGCTGTAGTTTGGCATTTTGCCGCCGCGCAAAATCACATGCCCGTCCGGGTTGCCCTGAGTCTGCAACAGGCAAACCTGACCGGCCTGATTGATCCCCACAAAGCGGTGCGCCATTTCTGCAGCACGCATCGCATTGATCGCCGTACCCAGGCTGCCGTCAGTCCCGTTCTTGAAGCCCACAGGCATTGACAGACCAGACGCCATTTCGCGGTGAGTCTGAGATTCGGTCGTACGCGCACCGATTGCTGACCAGCTGAACAGATCACCTAAGTATTGCGGACTGTTGGGATCCAGCGCTTCTGTTGCCAGCGGTAACCCCATGCCGACCAGTTGCAGCAGCAAATCACGGGCAATGTGCAGACCCGCCTCCACATCAAACGTGCCGTCCATGTGCGGATCGTTAATTAACCCTTTCCAGCCGACAGTGGTCCGCGGTTTTTCAAAGTAAACACGCATCACGATGTACAAACGATCGCTGAGTTCGGCCGCCAGTGTTTTCAGGTGACGCGCGTAATCCAGCGCCGCATCCACATCATGAATTGAGCAAGGGCCACACACCACCAGAAGACGAGGATCACGACCATGGACGATATCCGCGATGGTTTTACGTGCTTCGGAAATACTGTTTTCGTCGCTGACGCTTAAAGGAAAACGGTTTTTCAGCTCTTCAGGAGTGATAAGGATTTGTTCAGCAGTGATATGAACATTATTCAGGGCGTCTTTTTGCATGATCGTGTTCCGTTATAAGGAAAATGGGCTGCCACGGCGGCATCTGCGGACAACATTAACACAGCACGTAAACTTAGCAAGCCTTAGTTGTAAACTTAACATTACCATTTCACCATTGATATGCGAGCAATGGAAAGTTAACTTTACATAAAAAGCGAATCAGACGAAAAGGATGTACCGTAAATATTACACACGGTTTGTCAGCGGTGAAAAAGGAATTTCAGGGGAGGGAAGGAGAACAACGTCAGAAATGCCCTCAGCAACAGGGAGCTGCTGAGGAGACGAAATTTACAGATTACGATCCAGGGTAATAAATACCTGCCCTAAAGCAGTCACTTCATCCACGCCACACTCGAAATGGCTTTCCTGACGCGTCACGCTCAGACGGTTACCAGGAATACGGGCCACATCATAAACGTCCAGATCACCATCAATGTCCAACAGCCAGCGACCATTGCCGGGATGTGTGCTGCCCAGATCGATAATCCATGAATGATTGCCTTTCACGATATACGCAGGCTGCGCCAGCGAATCGTCCAGCAGCGAAGGGTCAACCGTCCAGAGGCCTTCTTCCTCAAGCTCCCCGCCGCGCAATCTCAATTTTTTAAGCTGACGGATTTCACCTAACGCCACGGCAGCCGAAGAGCTTGCATCCTGCATCGCGCCTTTGCCCGTTGCCAGCCAGCGCAACGAGACGCCGGTATCCAGTGCACAGGCCACGACCACATCACCGGGGAAATAATCTCTTCTTACCCAGGTACTTATCGTGCCAGATGATAATCCATACAGATCCCCCAGTTCCTTCTGCATGCTAAAGCCGTAAGCCTGAAGCATACGCGTCAGAACAGCTTTTCCACCTTCAAGTTCATCTAATTGCATCTGGCGAAAACCCCTGAATCTGTAAATATCACCTTGACAACTCGCAAATGCAAGTTTAGATTGATTATGTAATGTACCGACAGACGACCATGATACCAAATTTACAGCGTCGTGGAGAAATAAGGAGACGCGATGTTTTTAGGAACAGAGCAGCAGCGCCAGACCGGCCTGCGCCATATCGCTCATCTGAAAGAAACTTATTTCGTTCAGAGTAAGAATCAGGTTGAGGTTATTTATGATCAGGCTCCTGAAAAATGGAAACTCACATTATGTTTTCACGCCGGTCTTAAACGCCATCATACCTTACTGACATATTCACAATTAAATGATGAGGAAAAAATGAAAATAATGCAGGCATTATTATCACTTCGCCACTTCACGGCGATATTTAAAGGAGAACTTTACTGATGGCAGACTGGATAGATGAATCGCAGGAGTATCAGTTAAAAATCCTCGAAGCGCAGATTACGCAGGCAACCCGTACCCGGCCTGCACTGTCGGCCTTCTTCTGCGTGGATTGTGATTCTCCGATTGCGGAGCCACGCAGGAAAATCATCCCCGGTGTACAGCGATGTATTGAATGTCAGGAAATTGAGGAGATTAAAAGAAAGAATTACCGCCCCGTATAAAAAGTCTAATTAATATTATTTAAATTAATCATCACGCTGGAAATAATATTATTTCCGGAGAGGATTTTCTATTTTATTTTTCGGAATAAATGTATGTCAGAGAATATCAGAGGCAGAACAATCCCTTCGCCCCCACCTGCATTTAACCGGACACCAGGGCAATATTTTGCGGGTACCTGGTGGTGGAATGCCCCCCGCGCAGCGCTCAGCAGCCCGCTGGAAAAACCACTGACCCGTGACTTTTGTCAGCGCCAGCAAACGGCCCTTTCTCAGCTGGCAGCACTGCCCCGTTGCGTGCGCACGCCGTTATATCAGCGGTATACATTTTTACTGGAAACTAAAGGAGTGCGCGTGGCGTTTCATTTCCTGATGACAGTTTTCACGCAACGCGTATGGCCGCGTATTAAGCTGGTAAATGCGCGAAACACACTGAATCGTCAAATCTCGCAAAAGCTACTCACTGAAGAAGAAATGTTTAACCGCTTGCCCGATCTTAATGATGACGGTCTGAGAAGGCTGGCCAACAAACTTGCCGTGCAAATGCAGGATGCCTATGAATATCACTGTGAATGCTGGCTGAAAAACCGTCCTGACGAACCCGGCATTTTGTTGCGCGACAGCACACAGCAGGAAATTTACGGGCATGTCGCCGCGATGGCACGTTCCTGCCGCGTACAACCTCTTTACTGGCAGAAATGGCAAAAAGGCCATATGACAACGCATTCGGCTGTCGCCAGCATTTCACGTCTGGTCAGCGGCGAATGGTGGGAAAAACAGCTGCGTTCAAAACAGCGTTTGTGGCGGGAATCCCTGATGATTGCCTGCGGTTATGTCAGCCGCGCGACATCGCCTTATGCCAGTAAAAACGCCATCCGTGACGTAGTATCACGCCGCTTATCCGCCATCAACTACCTGAAACAGTGCCAGCTCGAAAATGTTGAATCCGGTGAAACGCTGAGTTTGCTGGATACCGTATTGGCCAGCATTTCCAATCCCAAACTTCGTCGTATGGAACTGATGACACTGATCGCCGGTGTCGAAGATGTTGCTGACCAGCAGCGGGACTGCGGCCTGTTTATCACGCTGACCACGCCGTCAAAATACCATCCGCTAAAAACGACTGGCACCGGTTCATCACCCGTTTTTAACCAGAAATGGGATCAGCACGCGTTTACCCCCAAAGATGCGCAGCGTTATCTGGTGGCTGTCTGGGCAAAAATCCGTACCACTTTTAAAGACCGGAACCTGAAAGTTTACGGCGTGCGCGTCGTCGAACCGCATCATGACGGCACGCCGCACTGGCACATGATGTTGTTCACACCGCAGCATCAGCAGCAAAAAGTGACAGAGGTTATGCGCCGTTATGCTCTTGAAGAAGATTCGGATGAACCGGGTGCCGCTGAGTCACGTTTCAATTGCAAGCCGCTAAACCGGGGTGGCGCAGCCGGCTATATCGCGAAATACGTCGCCAAGAATATCGATGGATACGCGCTCGATGGCGAAACCGATTTTGACTCAGGACGCTTGCTGACAGATATCGCCACTGCGGTCACCTCCTGGGCCTCGACGTGGCGGATCCCACAATTCCACGCCATCGGTACCCCCTCGGTCGGCGCCTGGCGCGAATGCAGGCGGATCCGCTACCAGAATCTGACCAGCCGTTTTGACGCACGGGTTGAAAACGTGCGCAGCGCTGCCGATGAAGGTGATTTCGCCCGTTATATTCAGGCACAAGGTGGTATTCACATTCCCCGCAAGGCGCAAACGGTTCGCGTTGCCCGTCAACTCAGCGAGGAGAAAAATGCCTACGACGAGCCCCGCAATAAAGTCATCGGCATTTATGCCCCTCATCTGGGCATCTCTCATATTTTTCTGACACACACTGCACAGTGGCGGATTGTCCGCCACCGGCCTTCTTATACGGAAATATCGAAGATTCGTATACCTTGGAGTTCTGTCAATAACTGTGGATCGCCTCCCGCCTGACAAAGTCAGTCATTGATACAAAAACCGCGCCAATAAAAATTCATACATAAATTCAATGGATTATAAATTTTAAAATACTCTGGCTGTTGACGTATCAGATCAATTAAAGAATACTGTATATAAACACAGTATCTGGCGAGGGGAGAAAATGGAAAACCTGACTAAACAACAGTTAACGTTGTCCAGGATACAATTGATCGCAGACATTTCGCAGACGGCGCAATGCAATCCAAAAGAATTTCTGGTCGTGATGTCACTGATCTCAGAGCTGGCCAGCCAGGCGCTGACTGACGAGAACCAGGACGTTGTGTATTGCAACGGGAGCACTGACGACACCCACTGATTGCCAGATCCTGCGGCGGTAGTAGCCAACATTACTGGCGCTTGCCCGACCGGTTTCCCTCCGGACTAAGCGCCCCGCCCTTTCCCTCTCTTCGCTGTCTGCTTACCTGTTGTGCCAGCCGTTTCACATCCCACTCAGATTGCCGCCCGGCGTGCTATTGCGCAGACTGAACTCACCTCCTGACGATTTCACTCACTTGTGGAGAAAGTTCATGAAAGTCTATGCAGAACAGGGCGATACCCTCGATTCTCTTTGCTGGCGCTATTACAACCGCACGGCACTCGTCGTCGAAAAAGTGTATGCCGCCAATATTGGCATCGCGGATTTAGGCCCGTTATTACCTCACGGCACAGCCGTCTTTATGCCCGACATTGCAGAACAACCGGTTCAGGAAACGATCAAATTATGGGACTGAATACGGAGCGCATCAGTTCAGGCTGCGCCTATTTCATCGCCACTTCGCTGACCTGGCTCGCCAGTCTGACATCGCAGGACGTCGCCTTTCTGGTCGGCTCAGCAGTTGGCGTCGGCACGTTTTTGATCAACTGGTACTACCGGCGCAAAAGCTATCAGTTGCTGGCACGTAAAGGCCTGAGCAAAGACGACTATGAAAACCTCAACTCTTAAACGCTGTAGTGCCGCCGTGGTCCTGGGGCTGATGGCAGCACTGCCAGGCTACAGCTCCTTGCAGGTGTCAGAAGAGGGTCTGCGGTTGATCACCGATTTTGAAGGCTGTCAGCTGCAACCCTATCAATGCAGCGCTGGCGTATGGACCAGCGGCATCGGTCATACGGCCGGCGTTAAACCGGCACAGGAAGTCACCGAACATCAGGCCGCTGAAAACCTGCTGGGGGATATTCAGCAGACAGAGCGCGCCGTAAAAAAATGTATGCCGGTGATCATGCCGCAACCGGTTTTTGATGCCGTGGTGTCCTTCAGTTTTAACGTCGGCACCGGTGCCGCCTGTAAATCAACACTGGCGTTTTTCATCAACCAGCAGCAGTGGCAACAAGCCTGCGACCAGTTGCCGCGCTGGGTTTTCGTTAATGGCGAACGCAACCGGGGTCTGGAACGCAGGCGAAATGCCGAACGTACTCTCTGCCTGAAAGGAGTCTGAATGCGTCTGTTAACAGCACTTCTGGCGGGGATGGTTTTACTGGTCGCCATCCTGTTGCTTTCCAATCGCTCATTACAGCACGACCTCAACAATGCCAGTCAGCAACGCGATGCCCTGATTACACAGTTACAACAACGCGAGCAGTTGATCGCCACACTGAACCAGCAAATGCGCCAGCGCGAGCAAGCTGAACTGGCGTTACGCGAAGACCTGAACACCGCCCGGCAAGTGATGCAAAGCCGTGAGCAACAAAGGCAGAGGAGCCTCCATGATGATCCGCAAACCCGTCAGTGGGCTGACAGCAGTCTGCCTGCTGATATCAGCCGGTTGCACCAGCGTCCCGCCTTCAGCTCCGCCAGCGATTATTTACGTTGGCTGTCCGGCGGTCAGCTCATGCCCTATTCCGGCCAGCAAACCGGCCACCAATGAAGATCTGAGTACCGACATTCTTCAGCTGGAGTCCGCGCTGATGGATTGCGGCTTACAAATTGAAGCCATCAAAAAGTGTCAGGAGGCACAACATGCAAAAACCGATTCAATTGCAACAACGGCTGATTGAACAGATCCCTCTGCTTGCGGCTACGCCTGAAAAACTGGTGATTGCCACCGGGCCGGGCAATGTGGTGGCCACATCTGCACCTTCGCTTTCTTTTGAGTACCGCTATCCGCTGACAGTGAAGATCACTGACGACGCGCTCAGCGAAACGCTGGTCGATCTGGCCGTAGTCACCGTTCTCGACTGGCTGCAGGTTAATCAGCCTGAAATTCTCGGCAACGCCTTGCATCGGCTAAATGATTTTACCTTCACTCAGCAGGAACGAAGCCTCGTTCTGGTGCTGCAACTGACAGAGCGCGTCCAGGTAAGTGACAAGGATGAGGTGCGCACCATCACTCATCTCCCGGAACCGCCACTGCCAGAAAATGTGGCGCTGCCGCGTCAGGTTTATCTCAACGGCGAACTGATCAGCAGCTGGACGGTGTAACCCGATAAACCTTGTTGTGTCAGCCGCTGGCGAACGGTCACCGGTTGTCGCTCAACCCTCTGAAACGGCATCCTTTATCCCATGAACACGACTCTTCAACTCAACGACATAATGCGGCTGATTGGCAATCTGGTACGCATCGGCAAAGTCTCCGAACTGGATCTTGCCAACGCCCGCTGCCGCGTCAAAACGGGCAGCAACGTGACAGCCTGGCTGCCGTGGATGACGCATCGCGCCGGACGTACGCGCAGCTGGTGGGCGCCCTCCGTCGGTGAACAGGTTTTGCTGCTCTCGATGGGCGGCGAGCTTAATACGGCATTCGTGTTACCGGCAGTATTTTCTGATGCTTCGCCCGCTCCATCTGCCTCGCCGGACGCCTTTCATCTGGCCTTCCCGGACGGCGCAGTTTTTGAATACGAACCGGCACAAAGCGCTCTGAAAGTGACGGGAATTAAAACCGCCGTGATTAATGCAGCGCAAAAGGTTGAGGTGACCGCACCCGAAATCCGCTGTACCGCCAGCACCCGCATCACGCTCGACACGCCGGAAGTAGTTTGCACCAGCAAACTGACCACCGGATCTCTCGAGGTGAAACAAGGCGGCACGCTGACCGGCAACTTAACCCACAGCGGCGGCAGCCTGACATCCAACGGCATCGTTGTGCACACTCACCGCCACAGCGGTGTTCAGACCGGCGGCGGTCAGACAGGAGGCCCGCAATGAGCAATCCCAAGTACCTGGGGATGAACAGAAACAGCGGTATGGCTATCGAAGATCTCGACCATATCCGCCAGTCCGTGAGCGACATTTTGAATACACCGGTCGGTTCCAGAGTGATGCGCCGCAATTACGGCTCGCTGCTTTCTGAGCTGATCGACCAGCCGCAAAACGGCGCACTGCAACTGCAGATGATGGCAATTTGCTACACCGCATTGTTGCAGTGGGAACCCCGCATTTCACTGAATGCCATCACTTTCGAGACCGATTACACCGGCAAGATGGTGGTGGAACTGACCGGAAGCCGTAACGACACGGCAACGGATTTTTCCCTGAATATTCCTGTGAGCTGACACTTATGGCAACGATCGATTTGAGCCAGTTACCGCCCCCTGATGTGGTCGAAGAACTGGATTATGAAAGCCTGCTTGAAGAACGTAAAACGACGCTGATTTCGCTCTATCCCGCCGATCAGCAGGAGGCCATCAGCCGCACGCTGACGCTGGAATCCGAACCGCTGGTCAAACTGTTGCAGGAGAATGCCTACCGCGAACTGATCCTGCGCCAGCGGGTGAACGAAGCCGCACGCGCCGTGATGGTGGCCTATGCGACGGGAAGCGATCTGGATCAGCTGGCGGCGAATTTTAATGTTCAGCGCCTGGTTTTACAGCCAGCGGATAACACCACCATCCCGCCAACGGCTGCCATTCTGGAAGCCGATAGTGATTTACGTCTGCGCATCCCTCAGGCGTTCGAAGGGTTGAGCGTGGCCGGCCCGACCGGCGCTTACGAATATCATGCGCGCTCGGCAGACGGGCGCATTGCGGATGCATCGGCAATCAGCCCGTCGCCCGCTGAAGTGACCGTCACTATTTTGTCACGTGATAACGACGGCGTTGCCTCCAGTGATTTGCTCATTGCCGTGGAGAAAGCCCTGAACGATGAAGATGTCCGACCGGTTGCCGATCGCGTCACAGTACAGGCAGCTGAGATTGTGCCTTATCAGATTGATGCCGTGCTGTATGTTTTGCCTACGCCCGAAATTGAGCCCGTCCGTACGGCGTCTGAAGCGCAGCTGAAAACCTACATCAACACGCAAAGCCGGTTAGGTCGCGATATCCGGCTTTCTGCAATTTATGCCGCTTTGCACGTTGAGGGCGTTCAGCGGGTCGAACTGTCATCACCGCTGGCAGACATCGTGCTTGATAAAACTCAGGCGTCACTTTGTACCGATTACTCACTGACAGTGGGAGGCTCGGATGAGTGATCGCCTGTTACCCTCGGGTTCTACTCAGCTTGAAGTTGCGGCCGCACAGGCGCTGTCGCAAATCGGTAATCTCAGCGTTCCTCTGCGTGAACTCTGGGATCCTGATACCTGCCCGCTGGAGTTGCTGCCTTATCTTGCCTGGGCATTTTCGGTCGATCGCTGGGATGAAAACTGGACCGAACCGGCGAAACGCTCTGCCGTTCTCGCCGCCTGGTTCGTTCATAAACACAAAGGCACCATCGGCGCATTGCGACGGGTCGTTGAACCGCTGGGATATTTAATTCGCGTCACCGAATGGTGGCAGACCCACGATGTTCCGGGCACTTTTCGCCTTGATGTCGGCGTACTTGAAACGGGCATTACGGAAGAAATGTACCAGGAACTCGAACGCCTGATCACCGATGCCAAACCCTGTAGCCGTCATCTGATCGGGCTCTCCATCAATCTGGACGTCACCGGTGATTTTTATATCGCCGCAGCGACTTACGACGGCGAAGAACTGACGGTTTATCCCTATTTCCCTGAAACCATTACTGCATCCGGCTCTGTCTATACCGGTTCAGCCATTCATTTAATCGACAACCTGAGAGTTAATTATGACAGCTAAATATTATGCGTTGCTGACCAATCTGGGTGCAGCGAAACTGGCCAATGCTACCGCGCTGGGTACACAACTAAGTCTGACGCAAATGGCTGTCGGTGATGGCGGCGGTATTTTGCCAACACCCGACCCGGCTCAAACTCAGTTAATTGGTGAGAAACGCCGGGCAGCACTTAATTCTCTGAGTGTTGATCCGGCAAATACTAATCAGATTATCGCCGAACAGATCATTCCCGAAGATCAGGGGGGATTTTGGATCCGCGAGATTGGCTTATTTGATCAGGACAATACGCTGATTGCTATCGCCAACTGCCCTGAAACCTATAAACCCCAGTTACAGGAAGGCAGCGGCCGCACTCAAACCGTACGTATGATTTTAGTGGTAAACAGCACTGACGCGGTAACGCTGAAAATTGATCCGTCTGTGGTACTGGCAACACGCAAATATGTCGATGATAAAGTCATTGAGGTTAAGGCGTATGCGGATAGCCTGATGGCTGCTCACCTGGCGGCAGCTTCGCCTCATCCACAATATGAAATACCCGTTGGCATTCCCCTTCCCTGGCCGACAGCAACACCGCCAGCCGGTTGGTTAAAATGTAATGGCGCGGCATTTGATAAGGCAAAATATCCTAAGCTCGCCGCTGTTTACCCACTGGGTTTGTTGCCTGATTTGCGAGGCGAGTTTATTCGTGGTTGGGATGATGGCCGAGGAGTTGATACCGGGCGAGTGATCTATGGCGCTCAGGGAGCTACCGGGATCAGAACCGCGGCGCTGGATTACTTCGGAGTCGATGAGACAGCGGCCGGAGCAACAATAGGCACTTCGTTTGTTGCCGCTGACTCAGCTAGCACTTTACAGCCCGCAGGAGCGAAAAGCCCAGCCAACACTACTCTTGGCTCCATCTTGGCGGACAACAGCATGACCGCCGTACAATCATCCTCCGGTTTGACAAATCTTGCTGGTGTATGGATCACTATGCGTCCTCGTAATATCGCTTTTAATTATATTGTTCGGGCAGCCTGATCCTCTTAAAACGTAAAAACTTCCGGACCTATGCAAAGAGATAATTATTATTATCTCTTTTTTATTTCCCCTCTCTGTTGTGCCACCGCCCCCACGCCCCTGATCAAATGCGCTTTCTGTTGCGAACCGGCATCCTTGTTTCACCACCCACAACAGAGAGAGTCACCCTGATGGCTGATTATCATCACGGCGTGCGTGTTGTCGAAATCAACGACGGCACCCGCGTTATTTCCACCGTTTCCACAGCAATTATCGGCATGGTTTGTACCGCAGAAGATGCGGATGCGACTGTTTTCCCTTTGAATACCCCGGTTCTGATCACTGACGTTCTGGCGGCCAGCGGTAAAGCGGGCACCAGCGGAACATTGCGTGCCGCGCTTCTGGCAATTGCAGACCAGTGTAAACCTGTCACCGTCGTGGTACGTGTCGCCACGGGTGAAGATGAAGCCGCAACCACCAGCAACATCATTGGCGGTTCTGATGCCAATGGCCGTTACACCGGTATGAAAGCGCTGCTTTCTGCGCAGGCAGAGCTGGGCGTGAAGCCTCGTATTCTGGGTGTCCCTGGTCTGGATAATCAGGCTGTCGCGACCGCGCTGGCAGGTGTTTGTCAGCAGTTGCGTGCGTTCGGTTATGTCAGCGTTTACGGTGCAAAAACCATTTCTGATGCGATCAAATACCGCGACAACTTCAGCCAGCGCGAGCTGATGCTGATCTGGCCAGACTTTGTTAACTGGAATACCACCACCAGCCAGTCTGATATCGCTTATGCCACCGCCCGCGCTCTGGGTTTACGCGCCAAAATTGACCAGGACACTGGCTGGCATAAAACCTTATCCAACGTCGGCGTTAACGGTGTTACCGGTCTGTCCGCCAGTGTCTTCTGGGATTTGCAGGCAACGGGTACCGACGCGGATCTGCTGAACGAAGCCTGTGTGACAACACTGGTGCGCAAAGACGGTTTCCGTTTCTGGGGCAACCGGACCTGCAGCGATGACACACTGTTCCTGTTCGAAAACTACACCCGTACAGCGCAGGTTCTGGCCGATACAATGGCCGAAGCGCACATGTGGGCGGTCGATAAACCAATGACCCCGACACTGGTGCGCGACATGATTGACGGCATCAAAGCCAAAATGCGCGAAATGAAATCAGCGGGTTACATCATTGACGGCGACTGCTGGTATGACGAAACCGCGAACACCGCTGAAACTCTGAAGGCCGGTAAGTTGTATATCGATTACGACTATACCCCGGTTCCTCCACTGGAAGATCTGACCCTGCGCCAGCGTATCACCGACTCTTACCTGGTGAACTTTGCCGCGTCCGTAAACAGCTAAGGAGACAAAAACTCATGGCACTTCCTAAGAAATTGAAATACCTGAACCTGTTTAATGACGGGAATAGCTACCTCGGTCTGGTCTCCTCACTGACGCTGCCGAAACTCACCCGTAAACTGCAAAACTATCGTGGCGGCGGCATGAGCGGTTCGGTCGCGGTGGACTTCGGGCTGGATGACGACGCGCTGACGCTGGAATGGTCCATCGGCGGTCTGGATGAGCTGGTTCTGCAACAATGGGGCAGCACATCAGACATTCCGCTGCGGTTTGCCGGTTCATTGCAGCGCGACGACACCGGTGATGTCTCCGCAGTCGAAGTGATGATGCGCGGCCGTCACAAAGAGTTTGATTTCGGCGAGTACAAACAGGGTGAAGATACTGAAACCAAAGTCACCACCCAGTGTACCTATTTCAAACTGACCATCGACGGCAAAGAACTGATCGAGATCGACACCGTCAATATGGTCGAAGTCGTCAACGGCGTTGACCGTCTGGCGGAACACCGCACCGCGCTCGGCTTGTAATCCCTTCCCTGAGCCGGCAGCTTTTGCCGGCTTGATTTCCGATTTAAGCAGGAAAACGTATGAATCTCACTGATATCAACGACAACACCGTGATTTTGGATGTTCCGCTTAAACGCGGTGAAATGGAAATCACTGAAGTTCAGGTGACTAAACCCACAGCCGGTAGCCTGCGGGGTATCGGCCTCGCGGCGCTGGCGAACGCCGATGTGGACGCGCTGATCACTATTTTGCCGCGCATCACGTATCCGAATCTGACCAAAGAAGAATGCTCACGCCTGGAGCTTCCCGATCTGATCGCGCTGGCAGGTAAGGTGATAGGTTTTTTATCGCCGAAACCGGTGGCGTAAGTATTGCGCCCCGCCTCACCGTGGATGACCTGATGGCAGATATCGCGGTGATATTTCACTGGCCGCCGTCCGAGATGGACGGTATGTCACTCACCGATCTGCTGAACTGGCGACATAAGGCACTGCAACGCAGCGGAGTAAAAACAGATGAGTAATCTCGAACAGTTACCTCACACGCTGGAAAAAATAAATCAGGATCTGGCCGCCTTCAGGGCCGAAACCGACAAGGTCAGAGAAAACCTGCTGATGCTGCCCGGGAAGACATTATTCAGCGTCGTCTCAGAAGACATCACTGATGCTTCCCTTCAGTTTGAAAAGTCGCTTTTCGCCCCTGACAGCAAAACCGAAACGCAGGCATTTTCCGGCCTGAAAAAGGCGGTGACCAGCCAGTCGGCAGAAAAACTGCGGCAGCAACGCCCGATGCAAATGGAACAGAAAGGGCTGGAGATCGGGCAACAGTTTAAAAATCGCGAACTGAAAATTGGCCAGTTAAAAAATATCAGCTCATCAGCCCTTTCCTTTGCACAACCGAAACTGGCGCTGGCGCAAACTTTTCTCAAACCGGGTGCAGATCTGGAGGCCGGGCTGGCTGAAGTGCAGTCGGTCCTCGGACTGAAAAATGACGATCCGCACGTTGCCGCTCTGCGTCAGCAAAGTCTTTCGATGGCGGCTTCCGGCCATTCGCCGGCGGAGGTTGTCGCCAGACAGCAGGCATTAGCGAAAGGCGGAATGAATGCCGATCAGGTTCTGGAACAAACACCGGCGGCACTGAATGGCGCAACGCCTGCTGCGCAGATGGCGGTGACCGTGAAAGGCGACAATCTGGATGGCGATATCACTAAGTTATTTGCCACCTGGGACACTATCCGTATCAATCTTTTTGACGGACAAAGTGCCGCCCTGCGTGAACTGACGCAAACGGCTACCAGCTGGCTGGGCACGATCAATACCTGGATCACCGATAATCCCATGCTGGTGAATTCCCTGCTCGGTCTGGCATTAGGCATCACGGGCATTGTCAGCGGAATGGGTGCGCTCGGCATGGTCATCGCGCCGGTGCTCAGCGGCATCAGCATGCTGATGGCGGGAGCCGGTTTACTTGGGACTATTTTTACCGGTACCGGTGGCATGATTGCCACAGCGTTCACGGCCATCGGGTTGCCACTTCTGCCCGTCATCGCATTGATTGCCGGGATCGGTATCGCCGTAGTGAAACTTTGGGAACCGATCAGTGCCTTTGTCGGCGGAGTGATTGACGGATTTACTGCGGCAATGGGGCCAATAAGTGGCGCGTTTACACCGTTCAGAACCGCGCTGGGATGGATTACGGATTTGTTTGAGCCAATCCACTTCACTCAGGACACCCTGAGCGGCTTCACTGATATCGGCAAAGAGGTCGGAGAAGCGATCGCAGAGATTTTCGTCACGCTGAATAAAGCCGTCTCTCAAATCGGCGAAGTCTTTAGCTGGGCGAAAAAAGGATGGGACTCCATTTTTGGTGACAGTGAACCCGCTGAACGCCCGGATATCTCAACACCGCCATTAGATGGCATCTCCCCAACCGGCGGTGCGCTGAACCTGTATCAGCCAGCTAAAAGCAGCGTGGCCAACAACCTGACGGATAACCGGGCAACGACGGTAAATTTAAGTTTCACAGCTACCCCGGAGACGGATCATAGCCAGGTCAGAGCCTGGATCGAGGATTCCATTAACCAGCGGGAATGGAACAATACCAACGATCTCCTCAGCCAGTACAACAACGGAGGGATTTACTCATGATGATGTCGCTGGGTTTATTTGTGTTTAAGTTGAGCACGCTGCCCTATCAGAATACGAACCGTCAGGTGAACTATGGCTGGGGGGCGAACGCGCGTTTCGGACAGCGTCCGGTCTCTCAGTTTCTCGGGCTGGGTGAGGAAACGATAAAAATCACCGGGCAATTATTGCCTGAAATGACCGGCGGCATGCGCTATTTGCAGGCACTGCAGAGCATGGCAGATTCAGGGCGGGCATGGCCGCTCATTGAAGGCAGTGGCACGATTTACGGCATGTTCGTTATCAAAAGTATAGCCAATGACAATGCCGAGTTTACTTCCAGCGGCCAGGCGCGAAGCATCAATTTCACGCTCAATCTGACGCGCGTCGATGAATCGCAGGCCGCCATGTTCGGCGATCTGCTGACTCAGGCCGAGGGCTTATATAACAAGGCCAGTTCGGCACTCAACAATTTCGCCAGCGGAGTCTGATCATGCTTACTGATTTGCAGCTACCCGTTGGCGCACGCATCGCACCCGCATTCACGCTGACGATAAAAAATAAGGTGCTGGAAGAAAATATCTCTGCTCGGATCATCAGTTTATCTGTCACAGATAACAGCGGTTTTACCGCAGACACCTTGAATTTAACCTTCGATGACAGCGACGGGCAATTGCAAATGCCCGTTCGCGGCACCGTTTTACATCTGCATCTGGGGTGGTCGAAACAGGCGCTCTATGACTGCGGCTATTTCACGGTCGATACAGTCACTCATTCCGGCTCTCCGGACAAAATAGGAGTGGTTGCCCGCAGCGCAGATTTCCGCGGTTCCTTTGATAACAAAATCAGCCAGTCTTACGATGATTACACGCTCGGCGCGATTGTCAGAATCATTTCAAGCCGGAATAAATTAGATCTGCCAGTAATCCCGCAGGAACTTGATAGCGTTAAGATCCCGCATATTGACCAGACCAGCGAAACGGACAGCTACTTTCTCACCCGGCTGGCACAACGTTACGGTGCGCAGGTAACGGTTAAAAACGGCGCAATTTTATTTTTTAAAGCAGGCACCGGTCGAACCTCTTCCGGACAAGCAATCCCCTGGAAAACCATTGTCCGCAGCGACGGCGATAACCACAACTATCAGATGGTCGATAAGAAAGCATACGATGGCGTGAAGGCGCAGTGGCATGATCTCAAAACGGCGACCACCAGCAATGTTGCTCTCAAGCGTTCGCCCACAACAGGCAAAGAAACCCAGCCTGCCAGTTACATCGCGGGATCCGGGACCAATGTTCTTGAACTGGGCAAAATATTTCCTGACGAAGAGACTGCTAAGCGGGCTGCGGATTCAGTGTTCAATCAGATTCAGAATGATGCCGCAACATTCAGCATACGGCTGGCCCTGGGACGTGCTGATTTGAGTGCGCAATCTCCGGTCAATGTGCAAGGGTTTAAAGACGTGATCGACAGTCAGCGCTGGGTGATTGATTCCGCTCTGCATGAGATTAATGAGAAAGGTTTTACTACCAAATTGATTCTGAAACTTTATATTGCAGATATCACTTATCAGTCATCAATTTTGCAATTATAACTTGCTTTTGCAAGTTATGAGTTCATAATTACCTCATCGCTTACCTGTTATGCCGGAGGTTTTTATGATGCATTGTCCACTTTGCGGAAAAGTAGCCCATACACGTTCGAGCCGCTATCTGAGTGAATCGACCAAGGAACGCTATCATCAGTGCCAGAATATCAAATGCAGTTGTACTTTTGCGACGCATGAATCGGTCGCCCGGGTTATCTCAAAACCGGGTAGCCAACCTGCCTCTGCGTAGCCATTTTGTAGTCACTGATGTCAAAAAAAGGGGTTAGCCGATGGCTAACCCCTTGTTCTATATTAACTAGTAGATGTCGCGTTAGCGATACCTTAGTTAAGACGCTCTTTAATACGAGCAGACTTACCAGTACGCTCACGCAGGTAGTACAGTTTAGCTTTACGAACGGCGCCACGACGTTTAACAGTAATGCTGTCGATTACCGGGGAGTGAGTCTGGAATACACGCTCAACACCTTCGCCGTTAGAAATTTTGCGAACAGTGAATGCAGAGTGCAGACCGCGGTTACGAATAGCGATAACCACGCCCTCGAATGCCTGCAGACGCTTTTTAGAACCTTCAACGACCCATACCTTAATTTCCAGAGAATCACCTGGACGGAATGCAGGTACGTCTTGCTTCATCTGCTCTTGTTCGATTTGTTTAATGATATTGCTCATAATATGTCTCTTACCCTAGGTAAACTGATATATCGGGACGGCCTCGCGTTATGCTTTGGCGTTCCCTTCATAGTTTTGTTGACTGAGCCGATGTTCCTTTTGGAACTCTCTCAGCAACACCTCTTGCTCGTCAGTCAGAGCTAGGTTTTCCAGAAGTTCAGGTCTTCTAAGCCAGGTTCGACCCAGCGACTGTTTCAGGCGCCAGCGACGTATATCAGCGTGGTTGCCCGACAGTAAAACTGACGGTACCTCCATGCCTTCCAACACTTCAGGGCGGGTATAATGGGGACAATCCAACAATCCGTCAGCGAAAGAATCTTCTTCTGCTGAAGCCTGACGACCCAGAACACCCGGTATAAAGCGGGAAACTGAATCAATCAGAGTCATTGCCGGCAACTCTCCACCGCTAAGAACATAATCGCCAATTGACCATTCTTCATCAATTTCGGTTTTAATTATGCGCTCATCGATCCCTTCATAACGGCCACAAACCAGAATAATTTTCTGATGGGCCGCCAGCTCGCAAACACCGGTTTGATCCAGTTTGCGCCCCTGAGGTGAAAGATAAATCACCTTCACACCTTCGCCTGCCGCTGCTTTTGCTGCATGAATAGCTTCCCGTAAGGGTTGCACCATCATCAGCATTCCGGGACCACCGCCATAAGGGCGCTCATCCACGGTACGATGTCGATCGTATGCGAAGTCACGAGGACTCCAGCAATTTACGCTCAACAGGCCATTCTTAACTGCCCGGCCAGTTACCCCGTAATCCGTAATTGCGCGGAACATTTCAGGAAACAGGCTAATTATACCAATCCACATAGCCTACCCCTTCCAAATGTTTGACCACTCAACCAGACGTTGTTTACATCAGTAAACACTACGGAGGTCAAAAACCAGGATCCCAATCTACTTCAACAGTGCGAGTAGCGAGATCGACTTTCTTGATAACCTGCCCATCGAGGAACGGAATCAACCGCTCCTTGAGTCCGAAGGCATCTTTCAGGTTGGCTTTAACTACCATCACATCGTTAGAACCGGTTTCCATCATATCGATGATTTTGCCCAGTTCGTAACCGGAAGTTGTCACTACCTGGCAACCGAAAAGGTCTTTCCAGTAGTAGTCACCGTCTTCCAGTGGAGGCAGTTGCTTTGAATCGACGACAATTTCGCAATTAGTCAGAAGATTCGCTGCATCCCGATCATCAACGCCTTTGACTTTGATAATCAGGTCCTGAGTGTGGCGTTTCCAGCCTTCCAGCTCGACAACTTGCCACTTACCGGCACGCTGGATAAACCAGGGCTGGTAGTCAAAGATGCTTTCAGCGTCTTCGGTGGATGAAAACACTCTGAGCCAACCACGAATGCCGTACGTTGAACCCATTTTGCCAAGAACTAGCGGCTCAGCGGGTACCACTGGATTGGATTGCTTGCTCATTGCCACCACCGCGACAGATTAAGCTGCTTTCTTAGCGTCTTTGATCAGCGCAGAAACGCGATCAGAAACGGTAGCACCCAGACCAACCCAATGGGCAACACGGTCCAGATCCATACGCAGTGCTTCAGCCTGGCCAGAAGCCAATGGGTTGAAGAAACCTACGCGTTCGATGAAACGACCGTCACGAGCGTTGCGGCTGTCGGTCACTACTACTTGATAAAACGGACGCTTTTTTGCGCCGCCACGTGCTAAACGAATTGTTACCATAACATCCTCTTTAGTTAATAAAACAACCAGACCCCATCGGGGAACGGGGTCTGGTTGCAATATAAAAAGCCCGAAAATTTTACTCATTTTGGCGCAAAAAGCAATCTAAAGCGTAGAAACCTTAGCCACCATTTTGCATGAGCCACCTATATGGCTGATATATAGGCAGTGACGTCGATTAACGGCCAGGGAAACCTGGTGGCATCATACCTTTCATGCCACGCATCATTTTCGCCATGCCGCCACTCTTCATTTTCTTCATCATGCGCTGCATATCGTCGAACTGCTTAAGTAAGCGGTTGACGTCCTGCACCTGCATGCCGGAACCCATCGCGATACGACGCTTACGGGAACCTTTAATAATTTCTGGCTTAGCGCGCTCTTTCAGCGTCATCGAGTTGATGATCGCTTCCATCCGCACCAGCACTTTGTCATCCATCTGGGATTTGACGTTATCCGGCAACTGACCGACACCCGGCAGTTTGCTCATCATACTCGCCATGCCGCCCATATTACGCATTTGCTTGAGCTGCTCGAGAAAATCGGTCAGGTCAAAGCCGTCGCCTTTCTTGAGTTTGCTGGCCAGTTTTTCAGCCTGCGCGCGGTCAACTTTGCTCTCAATATCTTCGATAAGAGAGAGAACGTCGCCCATGCCCAGAATACGGGAGGCAATACGATCCGGATGAAACGGCTCCAGCGCATCGGTTTTTTCACCCATACCCAGGAATTTAATCGGCTTGCCGGTGATGTGACGAATCGACAGCGCAGCACCGCCGCGGGCATCACCGTCGACTTTTGTCAGGATCACACCGGTCAGCGGCAGCGCCTCATTAAACGCTTTCGCGGTATTCGCGGCATCCTGACCGGTCATAGCATCGACCACAAACAGGGTTTCAACCGGATTAATCGCGGCATGTACCTGTTTGATTTCGTCCATCATCGCTTCGTCGACGTGTAAACGGCCGGCGGTATCGACAATCAGCACGTCGTAGAATTTCAGTTTCGCCTGCTGCAGGGCGCGGCTAACGATATCAACCGGCTTCTCCTGTGCATCAGACGGGAAGAAATCCACTTCAACTTGCTGCGCCAGGGTTTCCAGCTGTTTGATCGCCGCAGGGCGATAAACGTCGGCGGACACCACCAGTACTTTTTTCTTTTTCTTTTCTTTCAGGAATTTCGCCAGTTTACCGACGCTGGTTGTTTTACCAGCACCTTGTAAACCCGCCATAAGAACCACGGCCGGAGGCTGCGCCGCTAAGTTAAGCTCGGTGTTAGCCTCGCCCATCGCAGTTTCCAGTTCTTTCTGGACAATTTTGACGAATTCCTGCCCCGGCGTCAGACTCTTATTGACCTCATGGCCAACAGCGCTTTCCTTCACCCGGTTGATGAAGTCACGTACGACCGGCAGCGCAACATCCGCTTCCAGTAAGGCCATACGCACTTCACGTAATGTCTCTTTGATATTTTCTTCGGTCAGCCGCCCGCGGCCGCTGATATTGCGCAGTGTGCGCGACAATCGATCGCTTAAATTCTCAAACATCGTCTCTTGCTCAACGTAATGACAGGCCGCTTTTGCGACGTAATTGCGGGATTATAACACGAAGCGCGGACGATCTCTGCTTTGGCATCTCAGATAGGTTGGAGCGTGACGCGGGTAACGTTATACTGCGGTTCTCATTCACTTTTCGATGCTACCGAAACGCTATGTCAGTTTTTGCTCTCGTCGCCATGTTGGCCTATCTGCTCAGCCTTGCACTGATTATTCCGAGCATCATCCGGAAGAACAGCGCATACCGGCGTTTAGCACTGATTTCCGTTGTGGTGGCACTTGTTTGCCACGCTGTCGCATTGCAGCAACGTATTTTCGACGTCAGCACCGGCCAGAACCTCAGCCTGGTCAATATCGGCTCGGTGGTCAGTTTAATCATCGGAACGGTGATGACCATCGTAGCCTCGCGCAATCGCGGCTGGTTTGTTTTGCCAATTGTTTACAGCTTTTCGCTGATCAATCTGGCTTTCGTGACGTTTCTTCCTGGCGAATTCATCACGCATCTTGAAGAAAGCAAAGGCTTACTGGTACATATCGGCCTGGCATTATTCTCTTATGCCACGCTGATGATTGCCGCCCTTTACGCGTTGCAACTGGCGTGGCTGGATTATCAGCTAAAGAATAAACGCCTGACGTTTACGGCTGATATGCCGCCGTTAATGAGTATTGAACGCAAACTTTTTCACATCACTCAGATTGGCGTTATTTTACTGACGCTGACGTTGTGCACCGGATTACTTTATCTGAACAACCTGTTCAGCCCAGAGAATATCGACAAGGCTGTCTTATCGATACTGGCATGGTTTGTTTATATCGTTCTGCTGTGGGGCCATTATCACGAAGGCTGGCGTGGCCGTCGCGTGGTATGGTTCAGCATGGCGGGCGCCATCCTGCTTACTCTTGCCTATTTTGGCAGTCGCCTGATCCAGCAAATCATGGTTCATTAATTAAAAGGAATACCCGTTGGAGCACGTCTCAACAACAACCCTGATCATCACATTGATCATCATGGTGGTGGTTTCGGCTTATTTTTCAGCCTCCGAAACCGGTATGATGACACTCAACCGTTACCGGTTACGTCACCTGGCTAAACAGGGTAACCGCGCGGCGCGTCGCGTCGAAAAGCTGTTAAAACGCCCGGACCAGCTGATCAGTCTGGTACTTATCGGTAACAACCTGGTCAACATCCTTGCTTCCGCTCTGGCAACCATTGTGGGCATCCGTCTTTATGGCGATGCCGGCGTAGCGATTGCCACGGGTGTACTGACATTTGTCGTACTGCTGTTTGCAGAAGTGCTGCCTAAAACATTTGCCGCCCTGAATCCTGAACGCATCGCGTTTCCGAGCAGCATTTTGTTGCGTCCGCTGCAAACCATTATGATGCCGCTGGTGTGGATCCTTAACAGTCTCTCGCGTTTGCTGATGCGAATGTTCGGTATCAAAACCACCACGAGCCTCAGTGACGCCGTCAGTAAAGAAGAGCTGCGTTCCATCGTGAACGAGTCACGCTCGAATATCTCGCGCCGGAATCAGGACATGCTGCTTTCCGTGCTTGATCTCGAGAAAGTCTCTGTTGATGACATCATGGTTCCGCGCAATGAAATCGTCGGTATTGATATCAATGACGACTGGAAATCGATTATTCGTCAGCTTACCCACTCACCTCATGGCCGTATTGTGCTTTACCGAGACTCACTCGACGATGCTATTGGGATGCTACGTTTGCGCGAAGCTTATCGCCTGATGACCGAGAAAAAAGAGTTCACCAAAGAAAATCTGCTGCGCGCCGCTGACGAGATTTACTACATTCCGGAAGGCACGCCGCTGAATATTCAGCTGGTAAAATTCCAGCGGAATAAAAAGAAAGTGGGCATCGTGGTTGATGAATACGGTGATATTCAGGGGCTGGTAACGGTTGAGGATATCCTCGAAGAAATCGTCGGTGATTTCACGACGTCGATGTCGCCAACGCTGGCGGAAGAAGTCACGCCGCAAAGTGATGGTTCAGTACTGATCGAAGGCAGCGCGAACGTGCGGGAACTGAATAAAGCCTTTAACTGGCATCTGCCAGCCGAAGAAGCGAGAACTATCAACGGCATGCTGCTGGAAGTGCTGGAAGAGATCCCGACAATCGGTACTAATCTGCGCATTGAGGACTATGAAGTTGAGATCCTGGATGTTCAGGACAACATGATCAAACAGGTGCAGGTCCGTCCGTTACAACCGTTGCAAAGCAGTGTGAATCAGCGCTAATCCTCTGAATTTCAGACATAAAAAAGACGCGAATTTCGCGTCTTTTTTGTCATCAGCACAAACTAAAAACTAGATGTGCAGTTCGGACAATTTCTCTTTTGGCAGAGCCAGATCATCGTTACGGTTCACAACAACATCATGATCGAGAATGTGCTGTGCAATTTCCTGGGCTTCTTTCAGGGAATGCATTTCGTAAGTCCCGCACTGGTATTCATTCAGCTCCGGGATCTGGCGCTGCTCTTTCACTTTCAGAACGTCAGCCATCGCTGCTTTCCAGGAGTCAGCAACCCGTTGCTCTTCCGGCACACCAATCAGGCTCATGTAAAAACCGGTACGGCAACCCATCGGAGAAATATCAATGATTTCAACACCGTTACCGTTCAGATGATTACGCATGAAACCCGCGAACAGGTGTTCGAGCGTGTGGATACCACGTTCCGGCATCACTTCAATATTCGGGCGGCAGAAACGCAGATCGAACACAGTGATCGTGTCCCCGTGCGGGGTTTTCATGGTTTTTGCGACGCGAACAGCAGGTGCTGCCATACGGGTATGGTCTACGGTAAAGCTATCCAACAGTGGCATATCGTCACCTCTCCTAAATAAATTAATTTTTTTTACGAACTCAGGAAACCTTTTCCCAGCATGCGGGTCTTAATTAGTGAAAGACGCGCATTTGTTATCATCATCCCTGTAAACAGAGATGTTTATTTGGCCACATTAATTGTGGCCTTTTTCTTTTCTACTCATTGCTACTGCCTGCATTCGCAGCCAGGTATTCTTCAAAGCTTAGCTTATCACTGGCTTCCAGTGTGCGCTGACGCTGCCATGAACCATCCTGTTCAGCCATCAGAGCGCTTTCATCCAACACTTCCAGCGGTTCACTCACCAGCATCTGACGATATTTTTCTGCCAGTTCCAGCCCGAGGTTACCGACGCCCTGCTGTTTCAGATCCTTGAGGATGCGGGCAGAGTAAGTCAGTTCAGGATCATCAAACGCAGCAACCAGCTCTTTACAAACATCCTGATAGAGATGATCACCGTTTTGGTTATCCATGATCTGAGCTACCCGATTCAAATCAGCAAACAACGCATTGCCAACGCTGGCTAACGGCTGACGTTCATCGTTACACCCGATACCAATCGTCTGGCCTGGTTTACGTCCTTCGAGGATCACACGGTTCCAGTTTTTACGCGTACAAAGCAGCTCGTCACTGTTCATTTCCGGCGCATCCGCTAAAGCACACCATACCAAAAACAGATCCAGGAAACGCGCCTGGGTTGCATCAATCCCCACCGGAGAGAACGGGTTGACGTCCAGCGAGCGGACTTCAATGTATTCGATCCCGCTGCGCATCAGCGCATCCGAAGGTGTTTCACCCGATTTGGTGACCCGTTTAGGACGGATTGGCGCATAAAGTTCGTTCTCAATCTGTAACACATTGGTGTTCAGCTGAAGATAGTTCCCGTCTTTTTTCACACCCATTTCCGCATATTCAGCAGACGGTGTGCGGATCGCTTTCTTCACGCCCTGAACGTAGGTGTTCAGATCATTAAAAGTGATGCCCAGATTGCTCTGTGACTTATTGGTATACCCTAAATCACTCAGACGCAGTGATGTCGCATAAGGCAGATAACACAATCCCCCTTCGGTATATTCGAAAGGCAGATCCGTTTCACGTCCTTTGAGGAATGAGGAACAGATTGCAGGCGAAGCCCCAAACAGATACGGGATCACCCAACCGAAACGGTAATAGTTACGGATGAGTTTGAAATAACCTGCAGAGATCGCCTCTTTCCCGCTTTCCGTATCAGTCACGCCCAACCGCTCCTGCCAAAACGTCATCGGCAGCGAGAAATTGTAATGGATGCCGGAAATTACCTGCATCAGCGCGCCATAGCGGTTTTTCAGGCCTTCGCGATAAAGTGTCTTTAAACGCCCGATGTTCGACGAACCATATTGCGCCAGTTCGATATCCTGTCCGGATTCGATAAAGCAGGGCATGCTGAACGGCCACATACGCTCGTCACCAAGCTCACGGGCCACATGACGATGAATGTCACGGAGAAACGCCATCAGATGTTCAATATTGTCATCGACGGGCGTAATAAATTCTAATAAGGCTTCAGCAAAATCGGTGGTGATCCAGCGATGCGTCAGAGCCGCACCTAAAGATTCCGGGTGGCCCGTAGTCGCTAATGAACCGTCAGGATTAACCCGAAGCGTTTCACGCTCGATACCACGACGAATACCTTTTAATGCCTGAGGGTGGGCTTCCAGCCAGGAAAGCGCCTGAGATACATCCGGGATCAAATTGACCTCCCGCTTGGTGAAACCATTAATTTGCAAGCATACTGAATCTGCATAGATGTGACCATAATTGATAGCTGATGCCAATCTAACCGAACCATGAGAGCCCCTCCAGCGTTACAAAAGTCAAAAGGATGTAACGCACTGCTTTTCCGATAAACATGAAAAAGACGACAGGACCCCACGGCATTCGCAGCCAACCTGCTAATACGCATAACACATCACCAATCACCGGCAACCAGCTCAGCAATAACGCCGCAGGTCCGAAGCGCTTCAGCCAGCCCTGTGCAACATTGAGTCCACGTTGAGGCTTAAGCTGCGGCAAAAAGCGTCCGATGATGACGTTGGTTATGCCACCTAAGGTATTGCCAACTGATGCAGACAAAACCAGTGCCGCTGGCATTGCGCTGCCAGCTGACAATAAAGCCACTAATAAGACTTCTGAATTTCCAGGCAATAATGTGGCACTTAAAAAGCTGCTGCCGAATAAGGAAGCCAGCGCCAGGGAGCTGCTCACAGCGTACGCACGTCCACAAAATCCATATTGGCGCGTTTTGCTGCCTCAATACCGAAATCTGCATCTTCAAAGACGACACATTTTTCAGGAGGCACGCCAATCAGCTCCGCACAACGCAAAAAAGTGTCCGGTGCAGGTTTGTGATTCTTCACGTCATTGGCCCCCACAATCACATCAAAGCAATCGCGCAACCCTAAATGCCGTAAGAGTGCATCCGCCATCCAGTGCTCACTTCCTGTTCCTACCGCCATTGGACGCCGGCCATGATAAGCCTTCACGACATCAATCAGCGGCAGAGGACGTACGGTATCGAGCAACATTTCCTGCACGGCAGCCGTTTTCTCAGCAGCAAGAAGATGGGGGTCCATCTCAACATTATTACTGTCTATAACAAACTTGGCGATGCGCCAGGTTGGAGAGCCATTCAGAGCGACCATGGAGTCGACATCATACCGCATGCTGTATTTGGTCAAGACCTGATGCCATGCCTTACGGTGCGTAGGTTCGGTATCCAATATGGTGCCATCCATATCAAATATTAGCCCTTCGTATCGATCGTACATCGGATGCTCCATGATCACGAAAAAACAGGAAAACTACTTTATCGCAAAGTCTTTAGAAAGTCGCATTTTGTCCACGCGCACAGCACATCAGAACACGTCAGAAAGATCAGGAAAATGAAAAAGAAGAGTGAGATACAGACGTGAAATCCAGAAAACAAAAAACCCGCCGAAGCGGGTTTTCTAATGCTGAAAGACAAAAATCGCTTCAACATACACAAAATATGGTGCACCCAGGAAGATGACTCGGCTAGGCCTCGCCCTGCGGGCCGTTGCTAAAGCAACGTTATCTTCCTTCTTGCTACCTTCATGCCGGAGGACCCTATACGAAAGTCGTCGCTCAAACACGTTTAGAATATGGTGCACCCAGGAAGATTCGAACTTCCGACCGCTCGGTTCGTAGCCGAGTACTCTATCCAGCTGAGCTATGGGTGCATTGGGTTACTACAGATTTTATTTCGGAAATTGCTAAAAGAATGGTGCACCCAGGAAGATTACTCGACTATCGTCTCGCCCTGCGGGCCGTTGCTGAAGCAACGTTATCTTCTTTCGTGCTATCTGCATGTTGAGTGCAATATAAAATCTTATCATCGCTTCAACACACACAAAATATGGTGCACCCAGGAAGATTCGAACTTCCGACCGCTCGGTTCGTAGCCGAGTACTCTATCCAGCTGAGCTATGGGTGCATTTTGATTCTTACTGCAGATTTACCTGACCATTTTACCGTACTGCATCAGCTTTCGCTTTTGCCCTTCACGCTCATTTGATTGCAAATCAACATACGTTCAGGAAAGTATGGTGCACCCAGGAAGATTCGAACTTCCGACCGCTCGGTTCGTAGCCGAGTACTCTATCCAGCTGAGCTATGGGTGCATTTTAAATGGCGGTGAGGCGGGGATTCGAACCCCGGATGCAGCTTTTGACCGCATACTCCCTTAGCAGGGGAGCGCCTTCAGCCTCTCGGCCACCTCACCATACGCCTCTTGCGAGTGTGCTGACTAACTTTGTTCAAGCTCATCGGCACTGCGTGGCGCACATATTACTTTCTGGCCCTTATAAGTCAAACCCTTTTTTCCTAACAATCACCCGTTTGGACATTTCACGCGCAACCTGAGCAGTTTGAACACAATAACAGGCCGCGAACGCGTAAAAAACGCCTTCATTTTTAGAAAAAGACAATTCAGGAGATAAGACACAGGAAGAAATTAAAAACTAAAACGCAGGAAAACGAGGGAAGAATAAGGGATAACACACACAAAAGAGGTTCAGCGCCTCGCCATTAGCGAGACGCCTCGTAAATCAGTAACTCGTCTGCTGTGACTTTTCAGCCTGAATACGCTGATAAATCTCTTCACGGTGAACAGAGACCTCTTTCGGCGCATTCACACCAATGCGCACCTGATTACCTTTAACACCTAATACGGTAACAGTAACCTCATCGCCAATCATGAGGGTTTCACCAACTCGGCGAGTTAGAATAAGCATTCTTTGCTCCTTGAATAATTAAAAGAGTCGGGTCTCTCAGTTTCCCGGCCATTATCGATCATAAGCGGGTAAAACGTAAGCCATGACCCCTACATAAAATGTAAGCAGCCTGCAACTTCAGCCATGAGTACTTTAAGTTTAGCCGATATCGTCATTGTCGCGACTTTAATCGCGAAGCTTACATTGCCATTAAGACTGAAAACGCCATACAGCACAATACATTATGACGTTTTCATGGTTAGCTATTTATTTCTTATTACAGCTTAGCTTCAACCCAGGCTTCAACAGTCGCCAGCGCGGCAGGCAATGCCTGTACATCGCTGCCGCCAGCCTGCGCCATATCAGGACGACCACCACCTTTGCCACCGACCTGCTGTGCCACAGAAGCAATCAGCTCACCGGCTTTAACACGATCGGTCAGATCCTTTGTGACACCTGCAATCAGGCTGACTTTGTCATCGGCAATGGTTGCCAGGACAATAATCACTGATCCTAACTGATTTTTCAGGTCATCAACCATCGTACGCAGCATTTTAGGCTCTACGTTATCCAATTGACGAACCAACAGTTTAACGCCTTTCACTTCTTTCGCCTGGCTGGACAGTGATGCACTTTCCTGCGCGGCTTGCTGACCTTTCACCTGCTGAAGTTCTTTTTCCAGCGTACGTGAACGCTCAATCAAAGAACGAATTTTATCGGTGATGCTGTTCACATCCCCTTTAACCAGATGCGCGACATCCTGCAGCAAATCACTTTGCTGGTGCAGGGCATTAATCGCGTTTTCACCGGTGATCCCTTCAATACGACGAACACCTGCTGCAGTACCGGATTCACTCTGAATACGGAACAGGCCGATATCGCCGGTACGACTGGCGTGCGTACCGCCACACAATTCGGTAGAGAAATCGCCCATGCTCAGCACACGAACGCTGTCTTCGTATTTCTCACCAAACAGCGCCATTGCACCTTTTTCTTTCGCTTCGTCCAGATCCATGATGGTGGTCTGAATCGGCAAGTTGCGACGAATCTGGGCATTCACCAGATCTTCTACCTGGCGAATTTCCTCTGGTTTCATTGCTTCAAAATGTGAGAAGTCGAAACGCAGATAGTTGTCGTTAACCAGAGATCCTTTCTGAGCCACGTGCTTTCCCAGCACCTGACGCAGCGCGGCATGCAGCAAGTGCGTTGCCGAGTGGTTCAGACGGATGCGGTCACGGCGGGCGACATCAACTTCTGCTTCGACGCTGTCGCCGATACTCAGTTTACCTGAGCTCAGTGCGCCCTGATGACCGATCGCTTTTCCATATTTCTGGGTATCAGAAACAGAGAATACGCCAGTAGTCGTTTTCAGAATGCCTTTATCGCCAACCTGTCCACCAGATTCACCGTAGAACGGCGTGTCATCCAGAACCACGATAGCATTAACGCCAGCCTGAATATCATTCACTGGCTGCCCATCGACAAACAGCGCCACGACTTTGGAATGGCGCTGCAAATGTTCGTAGCCGGAGAACTGAGTCACGCCGTCAACACGCACCATGCTGTTGTAGTCTGCGCTGAAACCGCTGGACTCACGTGCACGGCGACGTTGAACATCCATTGCTTTTTCGAAACCGGCTTCATCCACTTTCAGATTACGTTCACGGCAAACGTCAGCAGTCAGATCCAGCGGGAAACCAAAGGTGTCGTACAGACGGAAAGCAATTTCGCCGTCCAGAGTGTCGCCTTTCAGAGCGGACAATTCTTCGTCCAGCAACGCCAGTCCGCGCTCCAGAGTACGGGCAAACTGTTCTTCTTCGGTTTTCAGCAGTTGCTCAACCATCGCCTGCTGTTCTTTCAGTTCTGTCGCAGCCGGCCCCATCACTTCAATCAGCGGAGCAACCAGTTTGTAGAAGAACGTGTCTTGCGCCCCCAGCATGTTGCCGTGACGGATAGCACGGCGAATGATACGACGCAGCACATAGCCACGGTTTTCATTCGACGGGATAACGCCATCTGCAATCAGGAATGCGCATGAACGGATATGGTCAGCAATAACGCGCAGGGATTTGTTGCTCAAATCGGTCGCGCCAGTGACTTCTGCCACCGCAGCGATCAGTTTCTGGAACAAGTCGATGTCGTAGTTTGAGTTCACATGTTGCATAACCGCAGTGATACGCTCAAGCCCCATCCCGGTATCTACGGATGGTTTTGGCAGTGGCAGCATGGTGCCGTCAGCCTGACGGTTGAACTGCATGAACACCAGGTTCCAGATCTCGATATAACGGTCGCCATCTTCTTCAGCAGAACCCGGAGGACCGCCCCAGATGTGATCGCCATGATCATAGAAAATCTCGGTACAAGGGCCGCAAGGGCCGGTATCGCCCATCTGCCAGAAGTTATCAGAAGCAAATGCGCCGCCTTTATTATCGCCAATGCGGATAATACGTTCTTTTGGAACGCCGACTTCTTTTTCCCAGATTTCGAAAGCTTCGTCATCAGTCTCATAGACGGTGACCCACAACTTCTCTTTCGGCAGATTAAACCAGTTTTCGCCGGTCAGTAGTTCCCAGGCGTAATTGATGGCATCGTGTTTGAAGTAATCACCGAAGCTGAAGTTGCCCAGCATTTCGAAGAAGGTGTGGTGACGTGCGGTATAACCGACGTTTTCGAGGTCATTGTGCTTACCGCCTGCGCGGACGCAACGCTGAGATGTGGTGGCGCGGTTGTAATCACGCTTATCCAGACCGAGGAAAACATCTTTAAATTGGTTCATCCCGGCATTGGTAAACAACAGTGTCGGATCGTTTGTCGGGACAAGCGAACTGCTTGAAACAATGTTGTGTCCCTTACTATGGAAGAAATCGAGAAACGCTTGACGGATCTCAGCGGTGCTCTTGCTCATAAATGTCCCGGAATCATGCTGGAAGAACGGCTCTTGAGCCGGATAACGCTGCATATGGCAGCAATCTGTTCAGCTCACGAACGAAAAAGTGCGGATAAGATAAAATTTCTGCGCGGGGAAGTAAAATACCGTATGCGGTCAATCGTCAAAATCGCGATAAATAGACTGTATTTCTTCCTGAAAGAAGCCCCGGTAGAGCAAA
Source organism: Rahnella sp. CJA17(1/100) (assembly GCF_963881615.1). Taxonomy (NCBI): domain Bacteria; kingdom Pseudomonadati; phylum Pseudomonadota; class Gammaproteobacteria; order Enterobacterales; family Yersiniaceae; genus Rahnella; species Rahnella sp. CJA17(1/100). The sequence goes on from NZ_CAWOJA010000093.1 coordinate 39,491, forward strand.
TAACGCAGAACTTTTGATTTTTCTTTCCAGTCAGTCGGTAAATTTTCACCAAATTTCCTGACGGCCAAATCCCGTGCCAGAATGCACCAGTCTACCTCAGTGTTTCCCAGCGCCACTGTAATGATTTCTTTATCGACACCTTTTTGCAGTAATTCCGAACGGATGCGCTGCGCACCGTAACCTTTGTTACTGCGACCGGAAATATAACGGCTGGCAAATTTGGCATCATCGAGCCAGTGATGCTGATAGCAGTAGTCAATTACCGCCTGCACATGTTCTTCCGCAATTTCTTCTGGCACTGGCCGCGGCTGAGGTTTAGCTCTCGCCACCTCTTCGTCAGCAAACGCATTTTGCTCCGCTTTTTTACGTGATGACCAGCTGTTTTTCTTATTCTGAGGTTTAACAAAAGGCATCGGTGGAATAAGCAACTTGCGGCGCAACTCGGTTTCGCCGTGATCACGCTGAGAAAGCAGGCGCATAGCGCGGTTAATCAGCGTGTTGATTTTCGCTGCATCACCGTCTTTTTTCTGCGGCTCAAACAGCGTGGACTCACTGTTTTGCGCAACGTCTTCCAGCAATTTTTTCAGGTCGACGATTTTTTCATCGGGCATAAGATTTCCCCCTGATATGCAAAATGCCAGTCTGGAAACCAGACTGGCATTTTAACGACTGTTGAAAGTAGCGGACAAAGTCCCCTGCCCTTCAAATGTCTTTGTCAGACAACCGCGAAATTAAAACTCTTCGCTGGTTTCCATGTTGTCGTCAGCGTCTTCAGCAGTAGTCGCAACGCTCAATTCACCGGTGCCGCTCAGCAGCATATCACGCAGTTTTTTGTCCAGTTCAGCAGCAACTTTCGGGTTTTCTTTGAGGTAGTTACAAGAGTTCGCTTTACCCTGACCAATCTTCTCGCCGTTGTAACTGTACCATGCACCCGCTTTCTCGATCAGTTTGTGCTTAACGCCCAGGTCGATCAGTTCGCCGTTGATGTTGATACCTTCGCCGTACAGGATCTGGAATTCAGCTTGTTTAAATGGTGCGGCGATTTTGTTCTTCACGACTTTCACACGTGTTTCACTACCGACAACCACATCACCTTCTTTGATAGCGCCGATACGACGGATATCCAGACGTACAGAGGCATAGAATTTCAGGGCGTTACCGCCGGTGGTGGTTTCCGGGTTACCGAACATCACACCGATTTTCATACGGATCTGGTTGATGAAGATCAGCAGGGTATTGGCGTTTTTCAGGTTACCCGCAAGCTTACGCATCGCCTGGCTCATCATACGAGCTGCGAGGCCCATGTGAGAGTCACCAATTTCGCCTTCGATTTCAGCTTTTGGCGTCAGTGCGGCAACGGAGTCAACGATGATAACGTCAACGGCGCCTGAACGGGTCAGCGCATCACAGATTTCCAGAGCCTGTTCACCGGTATCTGGCTGAGAACACAGCAGGTTATCGATATCGACGCCCAGTTTTTTAGCGTAGATAGGGTCCAGCGCGTGTTCTGCATCGATGAACGCACAGGTTTTGCCTTCACGCTGTGCAGCAGCGATAACCTGCAGAGTCAGCGTGGTTTTACCGGAGGATTCCGGACCATAAATTTCAACGATACGGCCCATTGGCAAGCCGCCAGCACCTAACGCGATATCCAAAGACAAAGAGCCGGTAGAGATCGTTTCGACGTCCATGGAGCGATCTTCACCCAGACGCATGATGGAGCCTTTACCGAATTGCTTTTCAATCTGGCCCAGTGCTGCAGCTAACGCTTTTTGCTTGTTCTCATCAATAGCCATTTTTACTCCTCGTCTGATACAGGGGAACATCCCGCCTGCATCACTGAATATAATTTATGTACAGGTAATTGGCAGTAATTATACTGTATGCTCATACAGTATCAAGCCTAATTTTTAATAAACTCACGCAATGCAGTTTGTAACGAAAAAACAGCAGCTTGCAAACGCACTGCTTCGCGATCGCCGGAAAACTGCTGTTTCGCGGTCAGAACCCGTCCGTCTTTTCCGGCAAATCCAAACCAGACAGTGCCGACAGGTTTTTCTGCAGAACCTCCGTCAGGGCCGGCGATACCGCTGACCGAAACCGCCACATCAGCACCCGCCGCATGTAACACGCCCAGTGCCATTTCATGCACCACCTGCTCACTCACTGCGCCATATTGCTCAAGCGTGCTTTCAGAAACGCCCAGCAATTCATGCTTGGCCGCGTTACTGTAAGTGACAAATCCGCGGTCAAACCAGGCGGAGCTTCCGGCAATATCGGTAATCGCTTTGGCAATCAGGCCACCGGTACAGGATTCCGCACAGGTTACCCACCATCCCTTCGCTTTCAGCGCCGCCCCGATTTCCACACTCAGTTCATGTAAACGTTTTTCGCTCATACTCCCTCCTGGCGGGTCATCTGAAACTGACCCGATGTTAGCATTTCTCTTCCGGTCTGTGAGTCCCGTCGAAGCGTTTTGCGCGATGTATTCAGAATTGGAATAAAAAGAAAAAGAAGGGCCACAATCTGCGGCCCTCATGAAAGATTAACTCACCGGCGTTAGCGCGCGGCTTTCACCGCTTCACCCAGTTGCCATACCGCCATCGCATAATGCACGCTGTGGTTGTAGCGGGTGATGGTGTAGAAATTCGGCAATCCGTACCAGTACTGGTAATTAGTGCCCATATCAAGGCGCAGCAAGCTGGCTTCCTGATAATTGCCCAGTGAACCCAGCGGGCTAAGCCCCGCTGCTTTGAGCGTATACAACGGATACTTGGTTTTGAAGCCATTCTCCAGCAGAGGCGCCTGGCCTGCTGCCGGCACCGCAATCGGTGCGCCTTTCGTCCAGCCGTGTGCCTTGAAATAATTGGCGACACTGCCGATGGCATCAATCGGATCCCACAGGTTGGCATGACCATCACCGTTAAAGTCTACGGCGTAGTCCTTATAAGAGGATGGCATAAACTGGCCGTAGCCCATCGCGCCCGCAAAGGAACCACGTAAACTCAGCGGATCATCGCCTTCACGGCGGGACATCAGCAGGAAGGTTTCCAGCTCGCCGGAGAAATATTCTGCCCGGCGCGGATAAGCAAAGGATAAGGTCGCCAGCGCATCGATTATGCGGGTTTTACCCATTACGCGTCCCCAGCGGGTTTCCACACCGATAATCCCGACAATGATTTCCGGCGGCACGCCGTAAACCTGCTCCGCACGCTGTAACGCATCCTGATACTGATTCCAGAACACTACGCCGTTTTGCACGTTATCCGGCGTAATGAATTTGCTGCGATAGCGGTTCCATGCGCCATTCGGCACGGTAGATGGCGGGCCAGATGGCGCCTGCTGATCCATCAGTCGTAATACAAATCCCAGACGTTTGGTTTGCGACAGGACATCATGCAATTGCTGACGGTCAAATCCGTGCTCGCGCACCATTTTGTCAACAAACTGGTTCATGGCCGGATCATAGGCGAAATCACCGGTCTGGACGGCACCGGTGTGTTCAGCCTGCAGCAGAAAACCACCAGCGGGAACCGTATTCGCGCTGGCATTTCTTCCATCGGAAAAAGGACTTCGCGGGCCTTCAGGTTGAGGTGCGGGCTTATTACTGCTACATGCAGAAAGTGTAAGAACCAGGGGAAGAATGACTGCCAGGTGGCGCATCGGATATCCGTAACCATGCAATAAAAGAGGTGCGGATATGGTAGAGCATTATTAAAGCCGAAAAAACTGAAAATCATCGTCTTTACAAGGTACAAAAATTCTAAGTGACGGGCCCGTTGTAACGGACCCGCACGTGTTAAAAATACTGCGTAATTATTTCACCGACGGCGTCTTGGAACGCCACTGGCTGCCTGATTTAAGCGTACTGCTTTCCTCAAATTTCACCGGATTATCACGATAAGCTTTCAGCTTGTTGCGCATCCAGCTGCTGGCATCACCCACGCCGCTGATCACCCCGGTCGTCGCTCCGCCGCCCAGGTGGACATGGAAAATACCGCGTGACGGGAAATCCAGATACTTAGGTGTGGAAAGATCCCATGAATGCCGGGAGAACAGTTCCCGGGTGTCGTGGCCCATCATTGAGGCATAAGCGGCATCGAATTTCAGCGGCAGAAGGCGTTCATGGATGGCATCCACCGAGGCACCAATTTCGGAATGCCCCATCAGGTAGCTGCCGCCGCTGCCCCAGTTCTGGGTGTTGAAATCAGCATTAACCTCATCTGCGGAAGTTGGCAGATGGCTGGCCGGGATCTGCCATGGCAGAACCGGTTGACGCAGGTGGCGGCTTAAGGAGGCACAGAAATCGAACGTACGCTCCCATTCGTATGGCGAATAACAATAACCATTGGCATATGAACGGATAGTGAAATCATCGGCTTCGTAACGGTCAGCGGCCATAAAATCAGCGCCCTTCGCCACGTCAGGAGAACCGTCTGCACGGATATATTCGATGTCATCAAACACGCCGACCAGCAATGCATATTGCGCCGTCAGTCTGCCCGCAGTGAACGGATCAACCGTCATTTTTTTATGTTGCCCGTCAGCGGCATCAAAAACATCATCGTAGACGAAATCTTTATAAATCCACTGCGAACCTGCCACTCCCCACAGGTTGACCTGCCAGCCGAGTACGACGTCTGGCGCAACCACGCGCGTCAGCCAGTTTACCGCCCGGATATAGCCTTTCAGGGTATTGGTGATGCCCGCCGGAACCTGCACATTCACATTGTGGTGGGCAAGTGCTTCGCTCAGAGGCTGACGAACCGGAATTTCATACGTTGGCAGGAAACCGTATTTCTGGCATTCGCCGAGATAATCCGGATTCACAATATACCCGGCTGGTACCGGATGTTCCGCATCCTGCTGGGATTGCGCCATTTGCAACGACTGAATAAAGTTGGCGAAGCTGAATTTATGGCGTACCGGATCAGCAATAATATTCGGCACATCACCCAATGATAAGTTACAGGTGTAAGACACCATCAGCGGCAACACGGGTTCATTCAGTTTGGCGGAGACGTCCCGTGCCATTTTAATAATTTGCAGCGTCGGTTCTTTAGACGGTGACAGATAATCGCCCGCATCGCCCATGCCGTCATCACCGGAATATTTGAAAATTGAAGACACACGCGCCGCGGCAAAATCATCCACGTTAGTCGGCACCATATTGGCGCAGGCACCAAAGGTGAGGAACTCTGGGAAACCTTTCACGTGCAGATTCGCCCCTTTCACAATCGTCACATTCAGCTGTGCCGGTGCATTCGCGCTGACCAGTAACGGCTGAGGGCTGACATCCACGTAATGTACGATGCCGTTGTGAATAAAGGTTCCCGAGACCACGGTATAAGAACCCGGCACAACCAGAACTGGCTGCTCAATGCTGCCATTTTGCGCGGCAATCGCATCGAAGCGGTACTGACGAGGTGTGGCGGAATTGTCTGTCAGTCGCAGGGAAATGGATTTACTGACCGCGCTTTCCGCTTTCACACTGACCGTCAGCTTCGCAGCATTTGGCTGTGAATCACCACGCTGGCTGACCTGCGCCTGAGTGAAGTTAATGCTGTGATACTGGCCGTCGAACTGACCGTCGTAATCATCAAACAGATAATGAATATTGTTCAGACGTAAATCGGCAATACGGATTTCAAAGCGGCCGGTAGCAGGTAAATGTTCCAGACGATATTGCTGGCCGGAGCGTACCGGCAGGCTCAGTTTATCTGTGCCGTTCTCGCTGCAAATCAGCGTCAGCTCTTCATCGCGCAAACCGGCAATGCCTGAGAAATTCAATGCAACATCAATGGTCGTACTGCGATCCACAGCGCCGAAAGTGACGGCCAGCGAGGTGGTACGGCCTTTATCAATGGTGATTTCTGTCTGTCCGAGATTGACAGGCACGCGGACAGTACCGTCTTCCGTGCTTAATTCTGCTGCAAAGACACTGTAATTCCCCGCATTGACGGAAAATTTAGAGACGTGACCAAACTCTGGCAAAACGCGCAATGTTTTATCGCCGCGCACCAGACGCAGTTCGAGTGCGGCATTTGTCAGCCCGGCAGGCAACGGCGGACAACTGACCGACAATTCACCGGTAACACCCGGTTCTTCATCAGCGGCCAGCGCAAAGGTTTCGCGGAAATCAGACCAGGCAGGCGAATCCGCAGAGGAGACGTTCAGCCCCATATGAATTTTCTGAATGGCATCGCCCACAGGCTGTCCATCGGTCGGCTCAATCGTCACTTTGACATCAAAAATCCCGCCGCCAACTTCCGTGGATTCCACTTTCGTGCCGAGCGGTTTCCACGGATTGGTTTCGACATTAATATCACCGGCAGTTATTTTTCCGGGTGCTGAAAATACGATCACTAACTTTTCTTTAATATCAACCGCGCCGCCAGACGTTGATTTAATCTCATTCAAATCGAGAGTGGGATACCAGGCATCGTTGATCATGTTTAATTTAAATTGCAATTGCATAATACTTCTCCGCAAAGATGGATAAATAGCGTGGAAAATCCCGTATTAATAAGGTCATCCGGGAACAGCCATCACCCTAGCAGAGGAGTAAAACATTCATATCCACACTTAATTCATTTTATATACTTATTATTAATAATATTACGAACAACTAACCCATTAATATAACGGCACGTTTTTTATTATTATCACCCCCTTATTATTATTCTCAAAAAAATAAAAACTCTATTATTACGCCCGTTGCAACATGTTCAAATCCCCTGACCTTTACGCTCTGCAAACGAAGGGGGTGTTACATGTCTGGTTTGCGCGATGCTTTCCATTTTTAGTTGTGACAGCTTCTTGCCCGCTGGGCTAAGATACGCAACAGAAAAAATCCTTAAACCCATCGCGTCGAAAAATGGATTAAAAAGATTAAGTCTATGACAAATAATGTAAACCTGGATGCCCACACCCCGATGATGCAGCAGTATCTGCGTCTGAAAGCTGAGAACCCGGAAGTTCTGCTGTTCTATCGCATGGGTGACTTTTACGAACTGTTTTATGACGATGCGAAACGCGCATCTCAGCTGATGGATATCTCCCTGACCAAACGCGGCGCTTCTGCCGGTGAGCCGATCCCGATGGCGGGCGTGCCTTATCATGCGGTAGAAGGTTATCTGGCGAAACTGGTCCAGCTAGGGGAATCCGTCGCGATTGCTGAACAAATTGGCGACCCGGCCCTAAGTAAAGGGCCGGTTGAACGCAAAGTCGTACGCATCGTCACGCCGGGCACCGTCAGTGACGAAGCGTTGCTCAGCGAGCGTCATGATAACCTGCTGGCGGCTATCTGGCAGGACGGGCGCGGGTTTGGTTATGCCACGCTGGATATCAGTTCCGGCCGTTTCCGCGTCGCACAGCCTGACGATCTGGAAACCATGGCAGCCGAATTACAGCGCACCAATCCGGCGGAATTACTCTACCCGGAAAGCTTTGAAGCCATGTCGCTGATTTCCTCCCGCCGTGGCCTGCGCCGCCGTCCGATGTGGGAATTCGAGCTGGAAACCGCGAAACAGCAGCTCAATCTGCAATTCGGTACCCGCGATCTGAGCGGCTTCGGCGTTGAGCAGGCTGCTCAGGCGCTGCGTGCTGCCGGTTGTCTGCTGCAATACGTAAAAGATACCCAGCGCACCGCCCTGCCGCATATCCGTGGCGTCACCATGGAGCGCCAGCAGGATGGGATTATTATGGATGCGGCCACGCGCCGTAATCTGGAGCTGACGCAAAACCTGGCGGGTGGTGTAGAGAACACGCTGGCGGCAGTGCTGGATCAGGCCGTAACGCCGATGGGCAGCCGCATGCTCAAGCGCTGGATCCACATGCCGAGCCGCGACATCAAACTGCTGACGCATCGTCAGCAGGCGATCGGTGCATTGCAGGATCTCACGGCGGATTTACAACCGGTACTGCGCCAGGTCGGCGACCTTGAACGTATTCTGGCACGTCTGGCACTGCGCAGCGCACGTCCGCGTGATCTGGCCCGTATGCGTCATGCCATGCAGCAACTGCCGGAAATCCGCGAGATCTTGCAGGGAACCGAAGCCGCTCATGTGAAAACGCTGGTGGAGCAAACCGGTGACTTTACCGAACTGGTGGAACTGCTTGAACGCGCTGTGATCGAAAGCCCGCCGGTTCTGGTGCGTGACGGTGGCGTAATCGCACCAGGTTACAACGCTGAGCTGGATGAATGGCGTGCGCTGGCAGACGGCGCGACGGATTATCTCGATCGTCTGGAGATCCGCGAACGTGAAAAGCTGGGGCTGGATACGCTGAAAGTCGGTTTCAACGGCGTTCACGGTTATTACATTCAGGTCAGCCGTGGGCAGAGCCATCTGGTGCCGATTCATTACGTCCGTCGCCAGACGCTGAAAAATGCCGAGCGCTACATCATTCCTGAGCTGAAAGAGTACGAAGACAAGGTGCTGACCTCCAAAGGTAAAGCCTTGTCTCTGGAAAAGGCGCTGTACGAAGAGTTGTTCGATTTGCTGATGCCGCACCTGTCTGCATTACAGCAAAGCGCCAGTGCACTGGCCGAACTGGATGTGCTGAGTAATCTGGCGGAACGCGCGTACACACTGAATTACGCCTGTCCGACCATGAGTGAAAAACCAGGCATTAATATTACCGGCGGTCGCCATCCGGTGGTTGAGCAGGTGCTAAGTGAACCGTTTATTTCTAACCCGCTGAACATGTCCCCGGCGCGACGGATGCTGATTATCACCGGTCCGAACATGGGCGGTAAAAGTACCTATATGCGCCAGGCAGCACTGATTGTTCTGATGGCGCATATCGGCAGCTATGTTCCCGCTGAGACTGCCGTCATCGGGCCGGTGGATCGCATCTTCACCCGCGTCGGTGCAGCGGACGATCTGGCTTCCGGGCGTTCGACCTTTATGGTGGAAATGACAGAGACGGCGAATATCCTGCACAACGCGACGGAAAACAGCCTGGTGCTGATGGATGAAATCGGGCGCGGGACATCAACGTACGATGGTTTGTCGCTGGCATGGGCATGTGCGGAAAACCTCGCCAGCCGTATTAAAGCCATGACGTTGTTCGCCACCCATTATTTCGAGCTGACCACCCTGCCGGAAAAAATGGAAGGCACCGTCAACGTGCATCTGGATGCTATCGAACACGGCGATACCATCGCGTTTATGCACAGCGTACAGGATGGCGCCGCCAGCAAGAGTTATGGTCTGGCCGTTGCCGCACTGGCTGGTGTGCCGCGTGATGTGATTAAGCGCGCCCGTCAGAAACTGAAAGAGCTGGAAACGTTGTCGAACAACGCTGCCGCCAGCAAAGTTGACGGTCCGCAACTGGCTTTACTGACCGAAGAAGTATCTCCGGCAGTTGAGGCACTGGAGTCACTGGATGCAGATTCGTTATCGCCACGTCAGGCGCTGGAATGGATCTATCGTCTGAAAGATATGGTGTAAACGTCCGCTGAACTGAACCGGATGCATAAAAAAACGGTGGGGATTAACCCACCGTTTTTATTGGATGCTGCATATTGTGGCAATTGCCTGTGAGTTATTTACTCACGGAAAAGTGCTTCGATACTCAGTCCTTGCCCCTGCAGGATTTCACGCAGGCGACGCAAACCTTCTACCTGAATCTGACGAACACGTTCACGTGTCAGACCGATTTCGCGGCCCACATCTTCCAGCGTTGCCGCTTCATAGCCTAACAGGCCAAAACGACGCGCCAGCACTTCACGCTGTTTTGCATTCAACTCGAATAACCACTTCACGATACTCTGTTTCATATCGTCGTCTTGTGTGGTGTCTTCCGGGCCGTTGTCTTTTTCATCCGCCAGAATATCTAACAACGCTTTCTCTGAGTCACCACCCAATGGGGTGTCTACAGAAGTGATGCGTTCATTCAGGCGCAACATACGGCTGACATCATGTACCGGTTTGTCGAGTTGCTCAGCAATCTCTTCAGCGCTCGGTTCATGGTCCAGTTTATGTGCAAGTTCACGTGCGGTACGCAGGTAAACGTTCAGTTCTTTAACGATATGAATCGGCAGACGAATAGTACGGGTTTGATTCATAATCGCCCGTTCGATTGTCTGACGGATCCACCATGTTGCATAAGTAGAGAAACGGAAGCCGCGCTCAGGGTCGAATTTTTCAACCGCACGGATCAGACCCAGGTTACCTTCCTCGATCAAATCCAGCAGTGCCAGACCGCGGTTACTGTAGCGGCGGGCAATTTTAACCACCAAACGCAGATTACTTTCAATCATACGGCGGCGGGAAGGAACATCTCCCCGCAGCGCGCGTCGTGCGAAATAAACTTCCTCTTCTGCGGTAAGCAGAGGGGAATAACCGATTTCACCGAGGTACAGTTGAGTGGCATCCAGCACTCGTTGGCTTACAGTCTGCGACAACAATTCTTCTTCAGCATCGTTGTCGGCAGTCTCTTCGACTATTGCTTTCTCGTCAAAGGCTTCAGCGCTGTTCTCATCGAAATCTACATCATCATGTAACTCGTTAACTTTCAGCGTATTCTGACTCATAAGCTGCTCCTACCCGTGGTCCCGAGGGCAGAATCGATGCTCTGCCCCGATTTATCGCTGCGGAAGATAACGCAGCGGGTTTACGGATTTCCCCTTGTAACGAATTTCAAAATGCAATCTTACTGAACTGGTTCCGGTGCTACCCATAGTCGCTATTTTTTGACCCGCCTGCACTTCTTGTTGTTCCCGGACCAGCATTGTATCGTTATGTGCATAGGCGCTCAGGTAATCATCATTGTGTTTGATGATGATTAGATTACCGTAACCGCGAAGAGCATTACCGGCGTAGACCACACGCCCCGAGGCGGTTGCTACGACAGACTGTCCACGCGAACCAGCAATATCGATCCCCTTATTTCCCCCTTCAGAAGCTGAGAAATTATCGATAATTTTCCCGTCAGTCGGCCATTTCCAGGAGGAAACCGGACCGCCATTATTTGTAGATGTGGCGACGGGAGTGCTGGCTACAGCAACAGGTGTTGTGGTGGTAGTAACTGCACCTGATGAAGGCAACATCTTGCCTACATTCTGTTTACCAGAAGAATCAGAATACGTGGTAGTTGGTTGAGATGCAACCACAGAACCTGTGAGCATGCCCCCGGTTGGAACTTTCGGAACACCGCCATTTGTGGCATCTGTGACCGCTATCGCACCCCCGGTACTTGCTGCGGAAGAGACGTTATTTATCTGGATTGTCTGGCCAACTTCGAGGCTGTATGGCTCTGGGATATTATTGCGCGCGGCCAGGTCGCGGAAGTCATTGCCCGTGATCCATGCAATATAAAACAGAGTGTCGCCACGCTTCACCTGATAGGTGCTGCCACTGTAACTTCCCTTAGGGATTGAGTTATAGCTGCGGTTGTAGACAATGTGTCCGCCAGGGCCGACAGCAGGCGCCATTTGCGGAGTGGAATTCAGAGTATTCTGACTACTATTGCCACTGCCACCGCCGCCATTAACGCTGCTGATGGGTGCAGATGTCGTTGAATTGTTCGTACATCCCGCCATCCAGGCACTGATAAAAGTACACATTACAATGCGGCTTAGTGTTTTTATTGGGCTTCCCGTGCTCATATTTCCCCCGTTACGGCAATCTCAGAATATCTCTTTAACCTCGCACACCGCGCCAGCTGGCGCTTTTCGTGTCATCAGACACGGTGCGGGCAGGCAACATGCTCATTCAGGCCTTTGCCCAAATGCCGCTGTGCCATAAAAAACTGTAGTGGATGCTATCAACATCGCCAGTACAGCACCATATAACAGTTGTATTTAAATTTTAAGAGGTTAGTCCTGCAGGGATCGGCTTATCACCGGTTTCAGGCGAGCTCGCCTTTCACCAGCGGGACAAAACGAACGGCTTCGATAGTCTCTGCAACAAACTCATCACCACGTCGTGTGACCCGTTGCAATGTTTGATTTTCTTCGCCCACGGGCAGAATTAATACGCCGCCATCATCGAGTTGTTGCAGTAGATCTTGAGGTATTTCAGGAGGTGCAGCAGTGACAATAATGGCATCGAACGGGCCACGCGAAGGCCAGCCCTGCCAGCCGTCACCATGACGGGTGGAGACATTATGCAAATCGAGTTGCTTGAGGCGTCTTTTGGCCTGCCACTGCAACCCTTTGATGCGCTCAACCGAGAAAACATGTTCAACCAGATGTGCCAGAATCGCAGTCTGATAGCCTGACCCGGTGCCAATTTCCAGCACGCGTGAAGTGGGCTCAAGGCGCAGCAGCTCGGTCATTCTCGCCACGGTATAAGGCTGAGAAATGGTCTGACCGGAGCCAATAGGCAACGCAGTGTTTTCGTAAGCTTTATGCTGAAATGCCTCATCCACGAAACGCTCACGCGGCACAGATTCTATGGCATGCAACAGTTTTTCATCATGAATGCCCTGCTGGCGAAGTTGTTCCAGCAGGTTGTACATCGGTTTATTCACCATTCGCGCTCACCCCGGCCTTTTCCAACCATGAGACCACGACATCCTGAGCCGCATAGGCGGTCAAATCCACCTGAAGTGGCGTCACTGAAACATAACCTTGCGCGACAGCAGCAAAATCAGTATCAGGTGCGACATCAAATTTATCCCCCGGCGGGCCAATCCAGTACAAGTCCTGACCACGCGGGTCCTGCTGACAAAATACCTGCTCGGCCGGATGACGGCTACCGCAACGCGTCACCTTGATCCCTTTGATCTGCGAAAGTGGCAAATCCGGGACGTTAATATTCAGAATTTTGCCAGTACGCAAAGGCTCACGCGCCAGAGCCCTGAGGATCCGACAGGTGATGATCGCCGCCGTGTCATAATGCTGATGGCCGTCCAGTGAGACCGCCAGCGCGGGAAAGCCCAGATGGCGGCCTTCCATCGCGGCGGCAACCGTACCGGAATAGATGACGTCGTCACCCAGATTCGGCCCCGCATTGATGCCAGAGACCACTATATCTGGCTTAGGGCGCATCAGCGTATTCACGCCAAGATACACACAATCGGTCGGCGTACCGTTAATTACGGCGGTATCACCGTTAGGGTAAGACTGAATACGCAACGGGCCGTCCAGCGTCAACGCATTAGATGCGCCGCTACGGTTACGATCAGGGGCCACCAGCGTTATGTCAGCAAATTCACGCAGTGCTGACGCCAGCGCCTGTATGCCCGGAGCCAGTACGCCGTCGTCGTTACTCAGTAATATCCGCATCACTTTCATCCAGATTCATCAGTTCACGCACCACGCTGGTGGCATAACTGCCGGCCGGTAACCAGAATTTGAGTTCCAGAGTAACATCATCCCAGCGCTGCCATTGCATCTGCAAAGGTTGCAGCATGATGGCACGACGTGCCGGTTCGACCCTCTCACGTTTAAGCAGCGACAGTAAATCCTCCTGACCATTCAGACAGGCCAGCTCATAGGCTTCAGCGTCTTCGAGTGTGCCCAGCGGGCCATCTCCCGGCAACGGTGCGGTTACCAGCAATTCACCGTTTTCAACGCGCGGTAGCAGCGATTCAAACTCTTCGGCTTTCGCCACAAACCAACTGCCACGGCCACTCAGTTGCAGGGCATCACCCAGCATCGGCAGACGCACGGTCCCCGCGGCAAGACGCTGGCTGGCGACGATATTGAACATCGCGCTGCGGCTGGCGGAAAGATAAAAACTGCGCTTCGCGCGTTCTTTCGGACGGGCTTCATTGGTTGCCCAGCGTTTCGCCTGCACCAGATTATTGCCACCACGGCCAAAACGCTGGGTGCCGAAATAGTTCGGTACGCCCTGTTGGGTGATTTTTTCCAGACGCGCCTCGACATCAGCCATATCGCTTACCTGACGCAGCACCAGCGTAAACGCGTTGCCTTTCAGCGTACCGATACGCATCTTTTTGCGATGGCGTGAGGCGCGGACAACTTCGCAGCCTTCGAGATCAAACTGGCTTAAATCGGGATCAGTCTTGCCCGGCAGATGCAGGCAAAACCATTGTTCGGTAACGGCATGGCGGTCTTTGAGACCGGCATAACTGACATCGCGCGGATGCACTTTGGCAAATCGCGCCAGTTGTTCCGCGACAAACTGCGTGTTACAGCCATTTTTGCGGATCCGCATCAACAGATGTTCACCTTCGCCATCCGGCTCAAAACCCAGATCCTCTTCGACAATAAAGTCTTCGGGATTGGCTTTCAGCAGGCCGGTGGCAACAGGCTCGCCCAGCAACCAGGTGAGACGGGACATATCTATCATGCGGTAATCTTCCACAACATCATTCCTTAATCAGCAGAGCAACGGCTTCGCAGGCAATACCTTCGCCACGGCCGGTAAAGCCCAGCTGTTCGGTTGTCGTGGCTTTCACGTTGACGTCATCCATATGACATTGCAGATCTTCTGCCAGAAACACGCGCATCTGCGGGATGTGCGGAGCCATTTTCGGTGCCTGTGCGATGATCGTGATATCCAGATTGCCCAGCTTGTAGCCTTTTGCACGGATACGGCGCCAGGCTTCGCGCAGCAGTTCGCGGCTGTCAGCACCTTTGAATGCCGGGTCAGTGTCCGGGAAAAGTTTACCGATATCTCCCAGCGCAGCGGCACCAAGCAGTGCGTCAGTAGCCGCGTGCAGGGCAACATCACCGTCAGAATGCGCCAGTAAACCCTGCGGATAAGGGATACGCACACCACCGATCACCAGCGGGCCTTCGCCGCCAAATTTATGTACATCAAAACCGTGACCGATACGCATTATGCGTTCTCCTCCTGGGATAAGCGGGTTAAATAGAATTCAGCCAGGGCCAGATCTTCTGGCCTCGTGACTTTAATATTATCGGCCCGAGCCGGGATCAGCATAGGATGAAAACCGCAATATTCCATTGCCGAGGCTTCATCTGTGATCACCGCACCTTCATTGAGTGCACGGCGCAGGCAGGTTTTCAGTAATTCGAGCGGGAAAAATTGCGGCGTCAGTGCATGCCACAGGTCCTGACGATCGACCGTATGCGCAATCGCTGTAATGCCCGGTTCACCACGCTTCATCGTGTCGCGCACGGGGGCGGCAAGGATCCCGCCCACTTTACTGGTGGTGGCAATCGCCAGCAGATTATGGAGATCGTCAGGATGCAGACACGGACGCGCCGCATCATGTACTAACACCCAGCCGCTGTCTCCGGCAACATCCAGCCCGGCCATCACCGACTCAGCACGTTCCGCACCGCCTGCAACCACGCGAATACGCGGATCACGGGCAATGGGAAGTTGTTCGAATTGCGTATCGTGCGGGCTTAATGCCACGATAACCTGACTGACTTTGCCGCTTTGCAGCAAAGCGCAAATTGAGTGTTCTATCAGCGTCTTACCGCCAATAGAAAGATATTGCTTGGGGCATTCTGCCTGCATACGGCTGCCAATGCCGGCAGCCGGTAACACGGCAATAACCTCTGGAAGGGAAACTGCGATATGGCTCATGGCTATTGATTCAGGTTGTTTTGCGAAACGGTGCTACCAGGCGCACGTTTGTTGTCAGGCACCAGACGATAAAAAGTCTCGCCGGGTTTAATCATGCCCAGTTCATTGCGTGCGCGTTCTTCGATCGCTTCCTGACCGCCGTTTAAATCGTCGATTTCTGCGAAAAGTTGATCATTACGTGATTTCAGTTTGCCGTTATTAACTTGTTGCACCTGAACGTCATCGTTTACACGTACATAATCGTGAATACCATTCTTACCCAGCCACAGCGAATACTGTAGCCAGCCAAGTAAAATCAGTAATAGCAGTGTTAGTTTGCCCATCCCCGCCCCCTAAAAAAGCTGGACAATCATCCCACAACTTTCCCTCTGACTCCACTGTGGCAGTGGTAAAGCCGGTGAGAATCAGACTTACGCACGCAATTAAGGGTGAGAATGACACAATGGGTTACATCGTGAAGGGAATTTGCAGCGAAAACTGCCAGGAAAAGTCACCAGCCAGACAGGAAAGAGAAGACAGTCCAGAACATGCCGATAACGCAGACCGCGCTGGCCAGAGAGGTTTTAAACCAGCCACCGCCAAAGAACGTGCTGAACGCAATGCCTATCAGGACGGAAACGGGCATCAGCGCCAGGAAGAACGGCCAGGTGTAGAGCAGGAAAAACAGGGTGTTGGAACCATAAACCAGAAAAGGGATCGCGAACGCCAGCCAGTAGAAGACAAACCCGATGAATCCGCCCTGCATGGAGTAGGAAGGATCTTCGGTGTCTGCACTGTCGGTTTCCGGTATCGGCACGCGTGTCCGGGGGGTAATTTCCCCGGTGCGATCCACGCGGTTCCGACTGACAAGTCTGCTAAATAACGCCTGCATAGATGATCCCTGTATTTCAGTGTAAACCGGCACGCTCTGTGACGTTTGGCCGGCAACATTCAGGGATTGATAATAGCGCGCTGGCGCATCACTTCTAATAATTGAGGCACCAATTGTGTTACCAATTGTTCACCATCAAGATGCACATCCGGGGTTTCCGGCGGCTGATATTCTGAGTCAATACCGGTGAAGTTTTTCAGTTCACCCGCACGGGCTTTTTTATACAAACCTTTCGGATCACGAGCCTCACAGATAGCCAGCGGCGTATCCACAAACACTTCAATAAACTGACCATCTTCCAGCAAATCACGCACCATTTCACGCTCGGCGCGGTGAGGTGAAATGAACGCCGTCAGCACGACCTGCCCGGCATCCACCATCAGTTTCGCCACTTCACCTACACGACGGATGTTTTCACGCCGGTCGTCGTCGGTGAAACCCAGATCGCGGCACAGTCCGTGACGGACATTATCGCCATCGAGCAGATAAGTGCTGACGCCCTGCGCATACAGCGCCTGTTCAAGCGCACCGGCCACTGTGGATTTCCCCGAGCCAGAAAGCCCGGTGAACCACAGCACCGCACCACGATGGCCATGTTGCTTTTCGCGATCCGCACGAGTCACCGTGTGCGGATGCCAGACAACATTCTCATCTTTTAAAAAAGTACTGTCTTGTGACGCCATCTTATTTGCCACCCAGCAGGTCACGCGCACCCCAGTGCGGGAAGTGACGTCGAACCAGGCTGTTCAGTTCCAGCTCAAATGCGCTGTATTTATCCGATTCCTGATATACCTGTTCAATGGCTTCACGTACCAGACCAGCACCCACGGTAACGTTGGTCAGCCGATCGATAAAGATCATGCCGCCGGTCACCGCGTTGCTCTGATAGTTATCCAGCACCAGTGGTTCGTCGAAGGCCAGTTCCACCAGTCCGATACCATTCAGTGGCAGGTTTTCTACCACACGCTGCGTCAGCGAGTTAATTTCCACCTGATATTCGATATTTTCCACACGCGCACGGGCTTTCTTGCCGCCGACTTTGATGTCGTAACTCTGGCCGACGCTCAGTGGCTGCTCGGCCATCCACACCACGTCGACTTTAGCATTTTGTACCGGTTTAACCGTTTCTTCAGCATCGACCAGCGTGTCGCCACGGCTGATATCACGCTCATCGGCCAGCACCAGCGTAATCGCGTCGCCCGCCCAGGCTTCCTGCAAATCACCGTCAAAGGTCACAATGCGTGCCACGGTAGATTCCACACCGGATGGCAATACTTTCACCTTCTGACCGACACGGACAGAACCGGATGCCAGCGTTCCCGCATAGCCACGGAAATCAAGATTCGGGCGGTTAACGTACTGCACCGGGAAGCGCATCGGTTGCTGTTCACGAATGTTAATAATGTTTACCGTTTCCAGCACGTCGAGCAACGTCGGGCCGGTGTACCAGTTCATTTTATCGCTTGGTGTGGCAACGTTGTCGCCTTCCAGCGCGGAAAGCGGCACAAATTTGATGTCCAGATCGGTCGGCAGTTGCTGCGCGAAATCCAGATAATCCTGTTTAAACTGCTCGAATACCGCTTCGCTGTAATCCACCAGATCCATTTTGTTGACGGCAACCACCAGGTGACGGATCCCGAGCAAGGTCGCAATAAAGCTGTGGCGACGGGTTTGATCCAGCACACCTTTACGGGCGTCGATCAACAGAATCGCCAGATCACAGGTCGATGCACCGGTCGCCATATTGCGGGTGTACTGTTCGTGCCCCGGCGTGTCCGCAATGATGAACTTACGTTTCTCGGTAGAGAAATAACGGTAAGCCACATCGATAGTAATGCCCTGTTCGCGTTCGGCCTGTAAGCCATCCACCAGCAGTGCCAGATCCAGTTTCTCGCCCTGGGTGCCGTGACGTTTACTGTCGTTATGCAGAGAAGACAGCTGATCTTCGTAGATCTGACGGGTGTCATGCAGCAGGCGCCCGATCAGGGTGCTTTTGCCGTCATCGACGCTGCCGCAGGTCAGAAAGCGCAGCAGGCTTTTGTGTTGCTGAGCGTGCAGGTAAGCTTCAACACCACCCTGCTCCGCGATTTGTTGTGCAATTGCGTTATTCATTAGCTGCGGCTCCTCAGAAGTATCCTTGACGCTTTTTCAGTTCCATCGAACCGGCCTGATCACGGTCGATCGCGCGTCCCTGACGTTCACTGGTGGTCGATACCAGCATCTCTTCGATGATCTCCGGCAACGTTTGTGCCTCAGATTCAACAGCACCGGTCAACGGCCAGCAGCCTAATGTGCGGAAACGCACCATTTTCTTCTCGATCACTTCGCCCGGTTGCAGATCAATACGATCATCATCAACCATCAGCAGCATACCGTCGCGCTCCAGCACCGGACGCGGTGCGGCCAGATACAACGGAACGATCTCGATATTTTCCAGATAGATGTACTGCCAGATATCCAGCTCAGTCCAGTTGGAGAGCGGGAACACGCGGATGCTTTCGCCTTTGTTAATCTGGCCGTTGTAATTGTGCCACAGTTCAGGACGCTGGTTTTTTGGATCCCAGCGGTGGAAGCGGTCACGGAACGAATAGATACGCTCTTTGGCACGGGATTTTTCTTCGTCACGGCGTGCACCGCCGAAAGCGGCATCAAAGCCATATTTATTCAGCGCCTGCTTCAGACCTTCAGTTTTCATGATGTCAGTATGTTTGGCACTGCCGTGCACAAACGGGTTGATGCCCATTGCCACGCCTTCCGGGTTTTTATGCACCAGCAGCTCAAAACCGTAATTCTTCGCCGTGCGGTCACGGAAGTCGTACATTTCGCGGAATTTCCAGCCGGTATCCACATGCAGCAGCGGGAACGGCAAGGTGCCCGGGAAGAAAGCTTTGCGCGCCAGATGCAACATCACCGAGGAATCTTTCCCGATGGAGTACATCATCACCGGGTTGGCGAATTCAGCAGCCACTTCACGGATGATATGGATACTCTCCGCCTCCAGTTGCCGCAAATGAGTCAGTCGTTTTTCGTCCATAACAGATCCTTTAAGCCAAATTCACAACCGACGGGCGTTGGGTGCCGTCAGTCTCAGGATGATGCCCAAACCAGGCCAGTTGCTGATGAAGTGATACCACTTCACCAATCACCAGTAACGCAGGCGCCGGCGCCTGCTGAGCCAGATGTTCAAGATTATCGAGTGTTCCGGTCAGCACCTGCTGATCAGAACGCGTTCCCCGTCCGATGACCGCAACGGGCGTATGCGCTGCGCGACCATGAGCGATCAGTTGCTGGCTGATTTCGGCAGCTTTAAGCGTGCCCATATAAATCGCCAATGTCTGCTGGCCTTTCGCGAGGGTCTCCCACTGCACGCCGTTGTTTTCCGGACGGCAATGCCCGGTCACGAATATCACACTCTGCGCGTAATCGCGGTGCGTCAGCGGAATACCGGCATAAGCCGTTGCGCCGGCAGCCGCGGTAACACCCGGCACCACCTGGAAAGGAATGCCTGCCGCCTGCACCGCCTGTAATTCTTCGCCGCCGCGTCCGAAAATAAACGGATCACCGCCTTTGAGGCGCACGACTTTTTTCCCCTGCTGCGCCAGTTCGACCAGCAGACGGTTAGTGTCTTCCTGCGCGACAGAATGGCTGCCCGCACGTTTACCCACACAAATTTTGTCCGCATCGCGGCGCACTAAATCCAGCACGTCTTCGCTGACCAGATAGTCGTAAAGCACGACATCGGCCTGCTGCATCACCTGCAGCCCGCGAAGGGTGAGCAATCCTGCATCACCCGGCCCGGCACCGACCAGCGTGACATTCCCGCTATGCGAGATGTCTTCCGCGTTTTCTAACTGTTGTTGCAGCGCCTGTTCTGCTTCTGCGAGCTTTCCCGCAGAAGCGAGGCTGGCAAAGCGTCCGGCAAACAGTTGTTCCCAGAAACGGCGACGCGCACGCATTGAACTGAACTGTGCTTTCACATTGTCGCGCCAGCGTCCGGCGATATCGGCCATTTGCCCCAGGCTGCCCGGCAGTAGAGTTTCCAGCTTCTCGCGCAACATTCTGGCGAGTACCGGCGCTTTACCGCTGGAAGAAATCGCGACCACAATCGGCGAACGGTCGACAATCGAAGGGAAAATGAACGAGCACTTCGGCTGATCGTCAACCACGTTAGCCAGAACATGACGGCGGTTGGCCTGTTCAAAAACCTCAGCATTTAACGCGGCGTCGTCGGTGGCGGCAATCACCAGAAAAACATCATCGAGCTGTTCCGGCAGAAATGCCTGTGCCGACCAGCTAACTTCTGCGGCCTGTCTGCGTTGTTCCAGCTCGGGAGAAAGTGCCTGTGCGACTATCCGTACTTGCGCACCTGCCCGCAGGAGGAGATCAATTTTGCGAGCAGCGACTTCGCCACCTCCCACGACCAGCACAGGGCGTTGTTTGAGGTCGGCAAATATTGGTAGATAGTCCACAAAAGCCTTTAATGATTGTCAGAGTTAATAAACAAACTATACGTGCAGGCAATAATTGATCTGAAATGACGAAAAGGAATGATTAGTTACTAAATGGAATATAGCCCGACAAAAAGAGCGGTTTGGGATAACGGGAAATTGTCTAATCGCACAGACAATCGCATACTGTACGCCCCAGAAAGACCGCCACACGCGGCCTGTTGTTTGATTGCCTTCCGGTCATATTGACCAGCAAATAAGGATTTTTGGCTATGTTTTCTTTTTTACGCATGAAGCGGACGCTGCTGGCGCTGAGCCTGAGCTGTGTCTGTATGGGTCATGCGATGGCGGCGTCCGCCCCGCTTCCGCCGGTGGGGATGATCGCCAGTCAGCAAATTCGCCATATCGCCACCTATTTTCCCGGACGCATGGCCGGCAGCCCGGCAGAACTGATCGCCGCGGATTATCTGAATCAGCAGTTCAATAAATTAGGATATACGAGCGATTTACGTGGCTTCGATACCCGCTATCTTTACACCAGCAATGCGGGCAAAAAGAACTGGCAAAATATTCACGCCACGTCGGTGATTGCCGCACGTGCAGGAGAAGTGCCGCAGCAAATCATCGTGATGGCGCATTTCGATACCTATGTGCCGCAAAGTGACAGTGATACCAACCATAATCTCGGCGGCCTGACGCTGCAGGGGGTCGATGACAACGCTTCCGGCGTCGGTGTGATGCTTGAGCTGGCCGAACGCATGCAGGCCATCCCGACGCACTACAGCTTGCGTTTCGTGGCGCTGAGTGCGGAAGAAACCGGTGCTAAAGGCGCGGAAGACTTTGTGAACCGCATGAGTGCTGAAGAGAAGAAAAATACGCTGCTGGTGATCAACCTGAATTCGCTGATCACCGGTGACCGGTTGTATTTCAACAGCGGCGCGAATACTTCCGTGGCCGTGGCGAAACTCACCCGCGTACGGGCGCTGAATATTGCGCACAGTCTGGGTATTCCGGCAGAAAGCCACGAAGGCGTACATTGCTGCGATGGCATAAAAGCGCTGGATGACGCACGGCTGCCGCTGCTGAACGTGACGGCGACTAACTATGCGCTGGGTAAGAAAGACGGCCTCCAGCAACGCGCGATCACCAGCCACTTCCCGCTGGGTACCACGCGTTATCAGAGCCAGTTCGATAATCTGCAGTATCTGGATAAAGCCCTGCCGGGACGCATTGAAAAACGTTCCCGCGATACGGTGAAAGTGTTATTCCCGTTGCTGAAAGATCTGGCGAAACCGGCGAAACACGCCTGATTAAATATGGGGAGTTGAGACGTTAATTACAGGAATCCCCTAAATAATTCGGATTGCAGGAAGGCGGCAAGTGAACGCATCCCCGGGAGCATAGATTACTATGTGACCGGGGTAAGAGCGCGCAGCCAACGCATCTGCAACCCGAAGTATGACGGGGATTTATTCATGGAGGCCGCATTCGCGTTTCAGTCCGAAAAAGCGCGTGTCTTCTTCCTTCATGCCTTCTTCCCATTTTTTCGTGGTGTGCGTGTCACCGACGGAAAGATAGCCCTGATCCCACAGCGGGTGATAGCTCAGGCCGTTGTCTTGCAGATAACGGAAGATCTGACGGTTATCCCAGTCAATAATCGGCAGGATTTTAAACACACCACGTTGCACCGCCAGCACCGGCAGATGCGCACGGCTGCCGGATTGCTCACGACGCAGACCGGCGAACCAGGTCTGCACGCCGAGCGTCTGAATCGCCCGATTCATCGGCTCGACTTTATTGATGTGATTATATTTCTCAATGCCCTCGACGCCCTGCTCCCATAGTTTGCCGTAACGCGCTTCCTGCCAGGCTGCCGAATGTTCAGCACGGAATACCTGTAAGTTCAGGTTCAGCTGTTCGGTTAACGTATCGATGAACTGATAGGTTTCCGGGAACAGATAGCCGGTATCGGTCAGGATCACCGGAATGTCCGGTTTCTGCTGTGTGACTAAGTGCAGACAGACCGCCGCCTGAATGCCGAAGCTGGAAGACAGCGCGAATTCACCGGGCATATTTTCCAGCGCCCATTGCACACGCTCCTGCGCGGACAATTTTTCGAGGCTGACGTTAATTTCCGCCAGCGCCATGGATTGTCCGGACTTCGGCAGTTCGTTCAGTTCAGCCAGAGTAAGATTCAGCAAACTCATATCGCCTCCTGTCGGTTATCGCTCTTAATCATAAAAGTCACGTGCCGGATCCAGCACGGGCTTAATGATCCCTGCGCGGATCACAAAGTCGCCAAAGCCTTCACCGTTCTCACGCTCTTTCGACCAGCGTCCGACCAGTTCGTCAATGATGCCCAGGATCTCTGCATCAGAAATATTTTCGCGGTACATGCGCGGAATACGTGTTCCGGCGCGGTTACCGCCAAGGTGCAGGTTGTAGCGGTTCATCGCTTTCCCCACCAGACCAATTTCGGCCAGCAGCGCACGACCGCAGCCGTTCGGACAACCGGTCACACGCAGAACGATGTGTTCATCGCCTACGCCGTGGCCGTGCATGATGCCTTCTACTTTGGTCACAAACTCAGGCAGGAAACGTTCCGCTTCCGCCATCGCCAGCGGGCAGGTCGGATAAGACACGCAGGCCATCGAGTTTTTACGTTGCTCGGTGACACCGTCGTCAATCAGGCCGTGATTACGCGCCAGGGTTTCGATCGCATCTTTGTCTTTTTCCGCGACACCGGCCACGATCAGGTTCTGGTTAGCAGTAAGCCTGAAATCACCTTTATGGATCTTAGCAATTTCTGCCAGTCCGGTTTTCAGCGGCTTGCCCGGATAATCAAGAATACGGCCATTTTCGATAAACAGCGTCAGATGCCATTGTTTGTCGATGCCTTTTACCCAGCCGATACGATCGCCGCGACCGGTGAATTCGTAAGGACGAATATCACCAAACTGAATGCCTGCACGTTTTTCAACTTCGGCTTTGAATACCGGCACGCCGACGCGTTCCAGCGTGTATTTGGTTTTGGCGTTTTTACGGTTGGTACGGTTACCCCAGTCGCGCTGCGTGGTCACCACGGCTTCGGCGACGGCCAGCGTGTTCTCCAGCGGAATAAAGCCCAGCTCGCTGGCAGTTCGTGCGTAAGTGGCTTTATCACCGTGGGCGATAGAAAGCCCGCCGCCGACCAGCACGTTGAAGCCGACCAGTTTGCCGTTATCGGCAATCGCCACAAAGTTCAGGTCGTTGGCGTGAAGATCCACGTCATTTTGCGGCGGGATCACCACGGTGGTTTTGAACTTACGTGGCAGATAGGTCGCCCCCAGAATCGGCTCTTCGTCGGTGGTTTCGACTTTTTCCTGATCCAGCCACACTTCGGCGTAAGCGCGGGTACGCGGCAGCAGGTGCTCGGAGATTTTCTTCGCCCACTGATACGCTTCCTGATGCAGTTCAGATTCCACCGGATTCGAGGTACACAACACGTTACGGTTAACGTCGTTAGCCGTAGCCAGTGCATCCAGACCAAGTTTATTCAGCAACTGATGCACCGGTTTTACGTTCGGTTTCAGAATGCCGTGGAACTGGAAAGTCTGACGGTTAGTAATACGGATGCTGCCGTACAGCGTGCTGTCTTCAGCAAATTTGTCGATGCCCAGCCACTGCGCAGGCGTCATCACGCCGCCCGGCAAACGGCAACGCAACATCATGGCATGACGCGGTTCCAGCTTTTGCTCAGCGCGTTCCGCACGGATATCACGGTCATCCTGCTGATACATGCCGTGGAAGCGGATCAACAGGAAGTTATCTCCGTTGAAGCCACCGGTCAGACCGTCTTTTAAATCCTCAGTGATGGTGCCGCGCAGGAAATTACTTTCCTTCTTCAGGCGTTCGGCGTCAGCCAGCGGGGCATCGACGATCAGCGGGCCCGGACCGGGATTGAGTTCACTCCACAACTTGTTGCTCATAAGGTTTTCGCTCATTGCTCTGATTCGTTAGTAGACGTCGCGCTGATAACGGCGATCAAGGCGCAATTCACTGAGATATTCGTCGGCCGTTTCCAGATCCATTTCGCCATATTTCGCGATAATTTCCAGTAACGCCTGTTCTACATCTTTCGCCATACGGTTAGCATCGCCGCAGACATACACGTGCGCGCCTTCCTGCAACCACTGCCAGACTTCAGCGCCCTGCTCACGCAACTTGTCCTGTACGTACACTTTTTCCGCCTGGTCGCGTGACCATGCCAGAGAGATATGGGTCAGCAAGCCGTCTTTCACGTAACGCTGCCACTCGACCTGATACAGGAAATCATCGGTAAAGTGCGGGTTGCCGAAGAACAGCCAGTTTTTGCCGGTGGCGCCGTCGTTATCACGCTGCTGAATGAAGGCGCGGAATGGCGCAATGCCGGTACCGGGTCCTATCATAATGACTGGTGTCTCCGGATTCGCTGGCAGACGGAAGTTGTCGTTATGCTCGATGAAGACTTTCACCTCGCCGTCTTCTTCCAGACGATCGGCCAGGAAGCCGGACGCGCCACCAGAGCGCGGACGACCATCGATGTCATAACGCACCACGCCAACAGTAATATGGACTTCTGTTTCAGTTTCAGCCTGCGAGGAGGCAATCGAATACAGGCGCGGCGTCAGCGGACGCAGTAAATCCACCAGTTGCTGGGCATCCAGCTCAGTCGGTGCGCGGCGTACCATGTCAGCAAACGGCACGGTCTGGGCGTATTGCTGCAGCGCAGGCTTGTCAGCCAGCAGACCGGTCAGGTGTTCATCGCGGCACAGCGCGGCATATTTTTCGATAATCGGCGTGGTGTTTTGGGTCAGTTCGATGTGATGTTGCAGCGCTTCTGAAAGCGGCAATTTTTTATCGTTCACCTCGACAATTTCATCACCTTTCAGCCACAGCAGTTCAACGATTTCCTGCACCAGTTGCGGATCGTTTTCAAACCAGATCCCCAGCGCATCGCCCGGCTGGTAACGCAGGCCGGAATCACCGAGTTCGATTTCCAGATGACGCACGTCTTTATCAGAATCGCGGCCGGTAATTTTCTGGTTAACGGAAAGTGTCGCGGTCAGCGGCGCTTCTTTGGTGTAAGGGCTGCTGTCGACCTGATTCACACTGCCTGCCAGCGTCGGAGCCGCCTGCGCCCCGGTGTCAGCCGGTACGCGCTGTTTCAGCACATCGACAATACGCTTACGCCAGTTTTCGGCGGCTTCTTTATATTCCACATCGGCATCAACGCGGTCTAACAGGCGTTCTGCACCCAGCTCGCCCAGACGGGTATCGAAATCTTTACCTGCCTGACAGAAGAATTCGTAAGAAGTATCACCCAGCGCAAACACCGCAAAAGCCGTGTCTTTCATTTGCGGGGCTTTTTTGGATTGCAGGAATTTGTGCAGCGCGACGGCTTCTTCAGCCTGTTCGCCTTCGCCCTGCGTAGAGGCCACGATCAGCAGCAGCTTTTCCTGACCAATTTGTTTGAATTTATAGTCACCGGCATTCACCAGATTGACGTTAATTTTCGCGGCGATCAGGTCATCACGCAGTTGCTCGGCAACACGGCGGGCGTTACCCGTTTGCGAGGCGGAAATCAGAGTGACTGACGCGGCATTCTGTACCGGAGCAGAAGCTGCCAACGCACCCGGTTGCTGATTAACCATGCCCCAGAAATACCCTGACAGCCAGGCCATCTGAGTCGGTGAATAATCACCAATCGCCGATTGAAGGCGGGCCATTTGCTCGGGGGTCAGCGGGAGCAGTGAAGTTGGAGGAGCCTGAGTCGTCATCGCGGTACGAATTCCCTTATGCAAAAGCAAGTCATCAATCCGGCCTCCGGCGCTTTTTACAGTATATGTTCGCGCGGGAAAGACCTTTCAGAGGATGTAGGTTAACGAGCAGGATAATAACAATTAAAGAAGTGATGGAAATAATAAATAACCAAAATGACTAAGAGGATTTAGAGGTAAGGTCTATCTGAAAAAGTGGTAAGGCATGATTTTTATCCTACTGAAATCGCTAAAAAATTTACCTCACTGCGAGCAGGCCCTTTGCAAAGTGCCGGATACATAAAGAAAAACCCCGCCGGAGCGGGGTGATGAATATTTTTCAGGATTCAGCTAAGCGTGACGATTTTAAAGATGAAAAGCGTTGTGCTGTTCAAACCAGGCGAACTGTCCGGCGGCAAATACTGACATTTTACTGCCACTGTGGCCAACATCTGACAGATCCATAAAGTGCCAGTTAAACGGTGTGTTGTTCTGTTCAGCGCGTTGCTGGGAAGTGGTGAAATAACTCTCGGCGCGCTCCAGACGGTTTGTCCCCTGCGCCATCGCCTGCTTGGATTTGCGCAGCAGGCGGTTTTCCGGATCGTCGTCTTCAGCCCCCACGGCAATCAGCACCGGTTTGGCAAAGTAATCATTCAGTTGCTGCTGGCTGACCGCCACCGGCGCTTCGCGTAAACCATAAGGCCAGCGCTGATCGGTATCCGGTAATGTCCACCAGCCTGCCGCCGCACAGACCGCGGCTTTCACATTCGGCTCAGGCAACAGCGTCAGCATGCGATGTACAAACTGGCAGCCCGCGCTGTTTCCAAATAAATAGTATTGTTTCTGGCTGGTGACGCCCTGCTTTTGCAGCGTCGTAAACAAGTTATCGACCATGCTGAACGCCCACTGCGATTTCGGCAAACGGTGATGGGTTTTGCTGTCGGTCAGATTACCGAGGTTATAGCCTGCGGCGCCGGGAAAATCCTGCTCGCTGAAATGCGGCACGACCACGCGCAAATGATACTGATCGGCAACAGTCATCCAGTCATTGCGGTAAGTCGCGGCGTTACGGTCCACGCCGGTCATCACCATCACCACCGGCGTAGTCTCATCCGCACCGGCCGGTTGGTAGGTGAAAACTTCCAGCGGCTTTTTACCCGGTGCCAGTGCAATATGCATCACACCGGATCCCGGTGGGAAAACCAGAGGTGCTTTACTGACCGGAGTTTTGGCAACCGGAGAGGCTTTAACCGCGGGTTGAACCGGTTTAGCCGCAGCGGGGACGGACTGCTGAGGGGTGGCAGTGGTCTCTGCCTGAACACCAGCCGAGAACAACAACGCCAGAACAGCGCAACGAAGCACAGTAATCATTCACTATCTCAACAAGTTAGTTTCTACCGGCTCACTGTATGCCAGCAATGCGGGCGGAGTAAAGAGAGTAAAAGTCAGGATTTGGTGAAGAAAAGCGCAGTTAAGTCATGGCACGTAAGCCGGTATTCCGGTACTATGCCGCGTTTTTTCGAGCAACGAGACATGCCTCATGACCACCACATTATTTAAAGATTTTCAGTTTGAAGCCGCCCACCATTTACCGCATGTGCCCGCCGGGCATAAGTGCGGACGGTTGCACGGCCACTCTTTCACCGTCCGTTTAGAAATCACCGGTGAAGTGGATCCGCATACCGGCTGGGTGATGGATTTCGCCGAACTGAAAGCTGCGTTTAATCCGACTCTGGATCGTCTCGATCACTATAATCTGAATGACATTCCGGGCTTAGAAAACCCGACCAGCGAAGTGCTGGCCGCGTGGATCTGGAACGAGATGAAACCTAAGCTGCCACTGCTCAGCGCCGTGCGCGTGAAAGAAACCTGCACCGCGGGTTGTGTGTATAAAGGTTAACTCAGCATATCTCTTATGCAATGTTGAGATACTTATGTGTCTGCATTGAAAGCCGCCAGTTCCTTGCAATGCAGGTCGCAATGCACAGTCTGGTGGCTTCTTCTTTTTGACTGATTGGCTGCAGGGCAATAATCCGCGCTTTGCTGTCAGTCAGGGTTTCCAGCAGGGCATCCAGAGCGTCGATATCACGCTGACGCGCCACCGGATGTTTCACTTCATCGGCCCGTTTCAGTGCCTGCGGCAAAATGTCGTAACCGCCACGCATATTCACTTTCGGGGAAACCGTCACCCAGGTATTCACCGAGCAACGGACTTCGTGCGTGCCGCTGGTTTCAATCTGGCAACTGAAGCCGCTCTTTTCCAGCAATGACGTCAGTTCAGTCAGATCGTAAATACATGGCTCGCCGCCGGTGATCACCACATGACGCGCGGTGTAACCTTGCTGCGCGATAACCTCGAGCAGTTGTTCGGACGTGGCATTGCCCCAGGCATCACTCTCTTCGGTTTTGACCAGAATGCGCTGCATATCGACTTCCCGATCAGCAATTTTATCCCAGGTGTGTTTGGTATCGCACCAGCTGCAACCCACAGGACAGCCTTGCAGGCGAACGAAAATCGCCGGCACGCCGGTAAAATAGCCTTCCCCTTGCAGGGTTTCGAACATCTCATTAATCGGGTACTGCATCGGTTTCTCAGTCATCTCTAAAAAAAATCAGCGCGCATTATCGCAGATCGCAGGCGCTGCGCCAAATACAGGGCGCAGCGGGAGTGTGTGCAAAAATGTTTATCAGCGCAAAGAGCGGATGGCGTCAGTAAAGCGTTGCGTGATCTGCTGCGGTCGGGTAATTGCACCACCGACCACAACGGAATGCGCCCCCAGCGCTAAACATCGCGCCGCCATTTCTGGGGTATCCACGTTTCCCTCGGCAATGACCGGCGTCGTGCACTGCGCCAGCACCTGACGCAGGAAAGCGAAGTCGTCATGCCAGAGTTTGCTGCCCTGCGTCTCCTGAGTATAGCCGTGCAATGTTGTCCCGATACAATCAAAACCTAAAGCCTGCGCGTTTTGCGCTTCTTCTAAGGTCGCGATATCCGCCATCAGCAACAGGGACGGGAACTCCTCACGGATACGATGTACCAGCGCCGCAAGTTGCAATTCCCCCGGACGCTGATGGAACGTGGCATCCATCGCGATCATGTCCGGCGCAACAGTCATCAGCTCACGGACTTCTTTCAGGGTTGCGGTGATATAGACATCGCTTGCGGGGTAATCACGTTTGATGATGCCGATAACCGGCAGCGGCACGGTAGCGCGGATGGCTTTCACATCTGCGACGCTGTTGGCGCGGATCCCCGCGGCACCGCCCTGCATAGCGGCCAGTGCCATACGGCTCATAATAAAATCGCTGTGCAGCGGTTCGTCATCCAGCGCCTGACAGGACACGATCAACTGTCCCCTGACGGTCGTTAACATTGACTGATTCATACTCCCAACATCTCCTCAATTTCATTTTTAATAATCGTGACATGCGGTCCGTAGATCACCTGAATACCGTTTCCGCGGATCAGCACGGCGCGTGCCCCGCTCGACTTCAGCTTGTTTTCATCCACTTCGCTAGCCTGATGAACGCTGATGCGCAAACGCGTTGCGCAACAATCCAGCTCCGCGATATTGGCCGCGCCGCCCAGTGCTTCGATAATCAGTCCGGCGCGATCGGTCACGACGTTATCCTGCTGAATTTCAGCCTCATCACGCCCCGGCGTTTTCAGGTTGAAGCGCCTGATCAGGTAGCGGAAAGAGAAGTAATAAAGGGCAAACCACGGCACGCCGACCAGCGGGACGTACATCCAGTGCGTTTTGCTTTCACCCTGTAAAACCCCGAACAGAATGAAATCGATAAAGCCGCCGGAGAAAGTTTGTCCGATGGTGATCTGCAAAATGTGGGCAATCATAAAAGCCAGACCGTCGAATACCGCATGCAGGACATACAGCATCGGCGCGACAAACAGGAACGAGAACTCAATAGGTTCGGTGATCCCGGTCAGGAAGGAGGTCAGTGCCGCCGAAAGCAGCAACCCGGCGACGCGCTTTTTATTCTCAGGCCGCGCCGTGTGGTACATCGCCAGACACGCACCCACCAGACCAAACATCATGGTAATGAAGCGCCCGGACATAAACCGTGAAGTGCCGATATAAAACTGCTGCGTATTGGGGTCTGCAAGCTGGGCGAAGAAGATCCGCTGCGTGCCTTCCACCAGATGCCCGTTAATTACTTCGCTGCCGCCGAGTGCGGTGGTCCAGAAAGGCAGATAGAAAATATGATGCAGGCCGAACGGGCCGAGCATGCGCAGCACAAAACCGTAAATGAAGGTGCCAAGGTAGCCCGTCGCATCCACCAGCCCGCCCATGCCAAAAATCACTTTCTGGAAATGTGGCCAGATGAAGAACATCAACGCCCCGACCACGATGGCCGCGACGGAGCTGATGATCGGCACAAAGCGGGAACCGCCAAAAAAGCCGAGAAACTGCGGCAATTCGATTTTGTTGTAGCGCTGATGGAGCCACCACGTCACAAGACCGATCACCACGCCGCCAAATACGCCGGTTTCCAGCGTCTGAATGCCGAGCGCCATTCCCTGCCCGGCGGCACTGAGATTGGTGGTCACCAGTTGCCCTTTGAGGATCAGGATGGCGTTGATGGTGGCGTTCATCACCAGGTATCCGAGCAGCGCGGACAAGCCTGCGGTTCCTTTATCACTGCGTGCCAGCCCGACGGCGACCCCGACGGCAAACAACACCGCCAGATTGGCAAAGACGATCGATCCGGCACTGGCCATGACGGTGAAAATCGCCTGCAAGGCCGGAATATTCAGAAACGGATATGCCGTTAAGGTATTGGGGTTGGAAAGCGCCCCGCCAATACCCAGCAGCAATCCGGCTGCGGGCAAAATAGCGATAGGCAACATGAAAGACTTGCCAAACTTCTGGGCTCTTTCGAACCACGCCCCGCCCCCTGAACCATTGAATATTGACATGAGATGACTCCGCGTTGTGTTGTTGTGATAATTATTTTCACCACACTATATAATTAAAATAATAATTACCATCAAATGTGCGACGTTATCCATATGGAATTCTTCTGGCGTTAACTGCGTCACATCAGCCAAACTAGTCGGGTCAATTATTCTGAGGAGAGCCGAGTGAGTCAGACCAAGGAAACAGGCACGCTGTTACTGCGAATGCGTCAGGGACTGGAGAATTACAGTCCGACGCTGCACAAGCTGGGCAGTTTTGTGCTGGAACAGCCGCAGCGTGTGCTTTACCTGACCATCACTGAACTGGCGCGTGAGAGTGATACCAGTGAAGCCAGCGTCACGCGGCTTTGCCGCCAGCTCGGTTGCAAAGGGTTTACCGAATTTAAGATGGGTCTCGCGCTTGAGACGCGACAAAATCCGACATTGCCGTCCGCTGAAGGGAATGACGACGTTCAGACGCTGATCGAAGACAGCATCACTGCCCTGCGTGATACCGGAAAACTGCTCGATCGGCAGGTGCTGGCGGACGCCGCGTTTCGCATTCATAACGCGCGTTCCGTTCAGGTGTATGGTGTTGCAGCCAGCGCTATCGTGGCGGATTATCTGGGTTACAAGCTGCTGCGTCTGGGCAAAGCGTCGCAATGTTTCGCTGATATGCACCGCGCGGCGATGAATGCTGTGAGCCTGGATAGTCAGGATATTGTGGTCGTGGTTTCCAGCTCAGGTTCCACTAAAGATGTGTTGCACGCCGCCGCGCTGGCGAAGCGTCAGGGCACCACAGTCATCGGTATCAGCAATACGTTGCGCAGCCCGCTTTCCTCACTGGCCGATATTTTACTGGTGGCCGCCAAACCCGAAGGTCCGCTGACGGCGGGTTTACTGACGTCCAAAGTCGGCGGGATGCTGCTGGTGGAATTACTGATCAATCAGCTGTTAACGCACTCCCCGGATTATTTGCAAGCCAGCGAACACAGCGCGAGTGCCACGCTTTCTTTATTGCTGTAAGACGGAGATCTTAACGATCTCCCTGAATTGCAGACATAAAAAAACCCGCCGGAGCGGGTTTTTATGAAAGCGTTACGGGGCAGTAATTACTGACCTTTAACTTCTTTCAGACCGTTGAACGGAGCAGGAGTACCCGCAGCCGCCAGCGCTTCTTCGATACGGATCAGCTGGTTGTATTTAGCAACACGGTCAGAACGGCTCATAGAACCGGTTTTGATCTGGCCAGCAGCGGTACCCACAGCCAGGTCAGCGATGGTCGCATCTTCAGTTTCGCCTGAACGGTGAGAGATAACGGCAGTGTAGCCAGCGTCTTTCGCCATTTTGATCGCAGCCAGAGTTTCGGTCAGAGAACCGATCTGGTTGAATTTGATCAGGATGGAGTTAACGATGCCTTTGTCGATACCTTCTTTCAGGATCTTGGTGTTGGTGACGAACAGATCGTCACCTACCAGCTGGATTTTGTCGCCCAGAACTTTAGTCTGGTAAGCAAAGCCAGTCCAGTCAGACTCGTCCAGACCGTCTTCGATAGAAACGATTGGGTACTGTTTAGTCAGGTCTTCCAGGAAGTGAGTGAACTCTTCAGAAGTGAATGCTTTGTTGCCTTCGCCAGCCAGAACGTATTTGCCATCTTTGTAGAACTCAGATGCCGCACAGTCCATCGCCAGAGTGATGTCTTTACCCAGTTCGTAGCCTGCTGCTTTAACCGCTTCAGCGATGACAGCCAGCGCTTCTGCGTTAGAACCCAGGTTTGGCGCGTAGCCACCTTCGTCACCAACAGCAGTACCCATGCCTTTAGATTTCAGCACTTTAGCCAGGGTGTGGAACACTTCAGAACCCATGCGGATAGCTTCTTTCAGCGTTTTAGCGCCAACAGGCTGGATCATGAACTCTTGAATATCAACGTTGTTATCAGCGTGTTCGCCGCCGTTGATGATGTTCATCATAGGCAGTGGCATAGAGTATTTGCCCGGGGTGCCGTTCAGTTCTGCGATGTGTGCGTACAGTGGCAGACCTTTAGAAGCCGCAGCCGCTTTAGCAGCAGCCAGGGAAACAGCCAGAATCGCGTTAGCACCGAACTTAGATTTGTTCTCAGTACCGTCCAGATCGATCATGATCTTGTCGATGTTAGCCTGATCTTTCGCGTCTTTACCGGTTACAGCCTGAGCGATAGGACCGTTAACCGCAGCAACGGCTTTCAGTACGCCTTTGCCCAGGAAACGGGATTTGTCACCGTCACGCAGTTCCAGCGCTTCGCGGGAACCGGTAGAAGCACCAGATGGCGCAGCAGCCAGACCAACAAAACCACCTTCCAGATGAACTTCAGCTTCTACGGTCGGGTTACCACGGGAGTCGATGATTTCACGGCCGATAACTTTAACGATTTTAGACATTAAGATTTCCTCAGTACAAGTTAACTAAAGCTTCAGACAAGAGATGCGCCAATGGCGCATCTCTTCCCCGGTATTTTATTTTACCTGACGCTTCTGATACTCACCGGCAGCCTTCACGAAGCCTGCAAACAACGGATGACCATCACGCGGCGTTGACGTAAATTCTGGATGGAACTGACAAGCGACAAACCACGGATGGTTAGGCAGCTCGATGATTTCCACCAGTTGCTTATCGCCAGAGCGACCGGCTACGCGTAAACCTGCGGCTTCGATTTGTTTGAGCAGCATATTGTTCACTTCGTAACGGTGACGATGGCGTTCAACTATTGTCGGCTCGCCGTACATCTCACGAACCAGGCTACCGTCGTTCAGGTGACATTGCTGTCCGCCCACACGCATGGTGCCGCCTAAATCACTGTCTTCGGAACGTACTTCGACGTTACCTTCTTCATCGCGCCATTCGGTGATGAGTGCAACCACCGGGAACTTACAGTCTGGCACAAATTCGGTGGAGTTGGCGTTCTCCATACCCGCAACGTTACGGGCGAACTCAATCAGCGCAACCTGCATACCCAGACAAATGCCCAGATAAGGAATGTTATTTTCACGTGCATAACGCGCCGTTGCCACTTTCCCTTCCACACCACGGTAGCCGAAGCCACCCGGGATAAGGATCGCGTCCAGGCCTTTCAGCACCTCGACACCTCGGGTTTCGACATCCTGAGAATCGATAAGTTTAATGTTCACGGTCAGACGATTTTTCAGGCCGCCGTGTTTGAGCGCTTCAATCACAGATTTATAAGCATCTGGCAGCTCAATGTACTTACCGACCATGCCGATAGTCACTTCACCGCCCGGATTGGCTTCTTCGTAAACAACCTGCTCCCATTCGGACAAGTTGGCTTCCGGTGCGTTGATGCTGAAACGTTTACAAATATAGTCGTCCAGACCCTGAGATTTCAATAGGGCCGGGATTTTATAAATAGAATCAACGTCTTTAAGGGAGATAACCGCTTTTTCCGGCACGTTACAGAACAACGCAATTTTCGCGCGTTCGTTGGCAGGCACAGCGCGGTCAGAACGGCAAATCAGCACGTCCGGCTGGATACCGATAGACAGCAGTTCTTTTACAGAATGCTGGGTCGGTTTGGTTTTCACTTCACCGGCTGCCGCCATGTAAGGCACCAGTGTCAGGTGCATATACAGCGTATGCTCACGGCCCACTTCAACTGCCATCTGACGAATCGCTTCCAGGAACGGCAGGGATTCGATATCACCGACAGTACCGCCAATTTCAACCAGCACGACATCGTGGCCTTCGCCGCCTTCAATGATGCGTTCTTTGATGTTGTTGGTGATGTGCGGGATAACCTGGATGGTTGCGCCGAGATAGTCGCCACGGCGCTCTTTGCGCAGCACGTCGGAATAAATACGGCCAGTGGTGAAGTTGTTGCGACGAGTCATCTTGGTGCGGATGAAGCGCTCGTAGTGACCCAGATCGAGATCGGTTTCAGCGCCATCTTCGGTAACGAAGACTTCGCCATGTTGAGTTGGGCTCATCGTACCCGGATCCACGTTGATATACGGGTCCAGTTTCATGATGGTCACGTTGAGGCCACGGGCTTCGAGAATAGCCGCCAGAGAGGCTGCGGCAATGCCTTTACCCAGAGAGGATACGACCCCGCCGGTCACAAAAATATAATTAGTTGTCATGCTGAACCTGAGAGGTTAGGTTTAAAGATGATGGAGTAACCAAGACGGGAAAACAGTATACCGGAACCTTGTGTGCGCCACAAATAAACGTTTTGCTGTCCATCATCGTTTTCCTTACCGTCAGTTCAGAAGGGTTAACCCTGCCAGCGCTGTTCTTTCATTCTTTCAAAAACAAACAGTTAGCTTGTAAAAAGTGCTGTGTTGTTCGCATGACGCACTAAAACATCTTAGATTTCAATTTGTTGGACTTTACTGCTCTCAGATCAGCCGGTTAAGCACTGAATGACATTGAGCTTAACCGTTTCAGCAGATTCAGATCTTGTTTCCGATCAAAGTCGGAGAGCTAACTCAGCCTTCCTGCTTTTTCACCTGCTGCCAGGCGTCTTCCATCTGTTCAAGTGTAGCATCTTCCATGTTTAAGCCTTTTCCACGGATAATTTCCTCGACCTGCCTGAAACGGCGCTCAAACTTGCGGTTGGCCGCCTGCAACGCATCTTCCGCTTTGTGGCCTAAATGGCGGGAAAGATTAACCGTCGCGAACAGCAGGTCGCCGATTTCCTCGCCGAGCTTTTCTTCATCGATCACTGCCTGACGCGCTTCAAACATCACTTCGTCGATCTCTTCGTAGACTTTGTCGAGCACCGGCCCGAGTGTGGTCCAGTCGAACCCGACATTCGAACAACGCTTCTGAATTTTGTGTGCTTTCATCAGCGCAGGCAACGCGGAAGGAATGTCATCGAGCGCCGAATGCAGGGATTTCTCCGCCCGCTCTTGTGCCTTACGCGCTTCCCATTTGACCAGCACATCCTGACTGCTGGCGTCTTTCGACCAGGCCGCTTCCTGCCCAAAGATTTGCGGATGGCGGCGCTCTAATTTGTCCGAAATAGCATTGCAGATGTCGTCAAACTCAAACAGCCCTTGTTCGCTGCCCATCTGCGCGTAAAACACCACCTGAAACAGCAGATCACCCAGTTCGTCGCGCACATCGTCGTAATCTTTGCGGGCAATGGCATCCAGCACTTCGTAGGTTTCTTCCAGCGTGTACGGGGCAATCGTCTCGAAAGTTTGCTCTTTATCCCACGGGCAGCCCGCTTCAGGGTCGCGCAGGGTTTTCATAATGGTGAGCAGGCGTTGTAAAGAAGAGTCGGTCATGGGATCTGTCCGTTTTAAAATAGAGGAGTCAAAAACATAAAAGAAAAGGCCCGACTGGCGGGCCTTATAAGCGTTTGATCAGCTGCCGTGAAGCCGCTTGGCTTCAATTACATCCGGCAACTGGTTCAGTTTGGCAATCACACGTCCCAGCACCTGCGGGTTGTAGATTTCGATATCCATGTCGATAGTCGCCAGTTGCTGGCGTGTGTCGCTGCGGCTGGCAACACCGAGTACGTTCACTTTTTCATTGGCAAGAATCGTGGTGATATCACGCAGCAGGCCGCTGCGGTCGTTAGCCACCACACGTACCACCAGTGAATACCCGCTGGAGTAACTTTCGCCCCATACGGCATCGACCACACGTTCCGGCGCATTCGAACGTAAATCTTCCAGTTGATCACAGTCGGCACGGTGGATGGAAATCCCGCGGCCCTGAGTGATGTAACCGACGATTTCGTCGCCCGGGATCGGCTGACAACAGCGCGCAATGTGGTGCATCAGATTACCGACACCTTCAACCACCACGCGGCCATTGTCTTTGGTACGGGTCGGTGGCGGCGTGGTTTTCTGCGTCAGCTGGCGCAAAGCTTCTTTATCCAGCTCTTCCGCACTCGGCTTTTTCAGCTGCGATTGCAGGAAGTTCACCATCTGATTCAGACGGATATCGCCGTTACCGATTGCGGCCAGCACTTCATCCAGCGAGTTGACGTTGTAGCGTGGCAGCAGCAGTTTCTCGGCATCTTTGATGCTGATATCCAGTCTGTCCAGCTCGTCATCGAGGATCTGTTTACCGGCAATAATGTTCTTATCGCGATCCTGTTTACGGAACCAGTTTTGAATTTTCGAGCGCCCGCGGCTGGTCGTGACGTAACCCAGACTTGGGTTCAGCCAGTCGCGGCTTGGGTTCGCATGCTTCTGGGTGATGATTTCAATCTGATCGCCCATATGCAACTGATAGGTGAACGGCACGATGCGGCCGCCAATTTTCGCCCCGATACACCGGTGCCCCACATCACTGTGGATGTGATACGCAAAGTCGAGCGGCGTGGAGCCCATCGGCAGGTCGATCACGTCGCCTTTTGGCGTAAACACGTAGACGCGATCGTCGAACACCTGGCTGCGCACTTCGTCGAGCATTTCGCCCGAATCGGCCATTTCTTCCTGCCACGCGATAAGTTTCCGCAGCCAGGCAATACGACCTTCATAGCCCCCGCTGCGGCCACCGACCACAGCGGTGCCTTCCTTGTATTTCCAGTGAGCCGCGACGCCCAGCTCAGCATCTTCATGCATCTGACGCGTGCGGATCTGCACTTCCAGCGTTTTCCCACGCGGCCCCAGCACCACAGTGTGAATCGACTGATAACCGTTCGGTTTCGGGTTGGCGACATAATCGTCGAACTCATCCGGCAGATGGCGGAAATGAGTGTGCACAATCCCTAATGCGGCGTAACAATCCTGTAAACGCTCCACCACAATACGCACGGCACGCACGTCGAAGAGTTCGTCGAAGGACAGGGATTTTTTCTGCATCTTGCGCCAGATGCTGTAGATATGCTTGGGACGGCCGTAAACATCAACTTTGATGCCCTCTTCGGCCATCGCATTTTTAACGGTCGACACAAAATCGTCGATGTACTGCTCACGGTCGATACGGCGTTCATGCAGCAGTTTGGCGATGCGTTTGTATTCGTCAGGATGCAGATAACGGAAGCAGAAATCTTCCAGCTCCCATTTCAACTGGCCGATACCCAGACGGTTAGCCAGCGGCGCATAAATATTGGTACATTCTTTGGCCGCCAGTACGCGCTCTTCTTCCGGCGCATCTTTCACTTCGCGCAGATGAGCGATACGTTCAGCCAGTTTCAGCACCACGCAGCGGAAATCTTCCACCATCGCCAGCAGCATGCGGCGGACGTTGTCCACCTGCTCGGAAGCCATGGAATCGTTTTGCGTGGCTTTCAGCTGGCGGATGGCATCCATATCACGCACGCCATGTACCAGATCAGTAATGGCTTTACCGAACTGTTGGGTCAGGGTGTCTTCATCAATGATGCCGTCATCAACCAGCGGGAACAGCAGCGCCGCGCGCATACTGTCGTTATCCATGCTGAGGGTCGAGAGGATTTCAACCATCTCCAGACCGCGCCATAGCAGCAGCGAGGCGTCAGGATGGCCCTGCGTTTGTTGCTCGCAGTAGCGCCAGGTTTCGGCTAAACGCTCACATGATTGCTGGCTGGACAGTCCTAAACTATTGATCCAGTCGTCGAGCGCGAACTCGCCAGCCGTGTTCAGATGTGCACTTCTTACCGCAACCATACCCTCTCCCTACGTTTCTGACACAACACCTGTGTCAGACGGGTTGATAAACAGAGCCATCGATTCAAGGTGACCGGTGTGCGGGAACATATCCAGCATACGCACCCCGGCCAAACGATAACCCGCCTCCAACAAAATTTTACTGTCCCGCGCCAATGTTGTGGGGTTGCATGACACATACACCACACGCGCCGGGGCAAGCTTAACAATATGCGTCATCACGCCAGCAGCGCCACCCCGGGCCGGGTCCAGCAAGATTTTATTGAAACCTTGTGCCGCCCAGGGTTGTTTACTGACATCATCTTCCAGATTCTCATGGAAGAAGGACACATTCTCTAATCCATTATTCCGGGCATTATCTTGCCCATTCGCCACCAGTGTAGCAACACCTTCGACGCCGACAACCTGGTTAGCTCTTTTTGCCAGCGGAAGGGTGAAATTCCCCATCCCGCAGAACAAATCCAGCACGCGATCTTCCGGCGTCAGTTCCAGCCAGTCCAGGGCCTGCGCCACCATTTGCTGGTTAACGGCGTCATTCACCTGAATAAAATCGCGCGGGCCAAATTTCAGATTCAAACCATCAATCTGATAATAAGGGGGTTCGCCGCACAAAGGCTCCAGAGTCTCGCTGTCAGGCGCCAGAAAAATCGTTAACTGATGTTGCGCCGCAAACGCCGTCAGGCGCGCACGATCGGCTTCACTGAGCGGTTCAAGATGACGCAGCACCAACAGCGGGCCGTTATCCGCCAGCACCATTTCCAGATGCCCGAGGCGTTTCGCCGCCGATAATGACGACAAACATTCCTGCACCGGCACCAGCAGTTGCTCCAGCTCAGGCCGCAGCACCGGACAACGGGTAATCGCTACCAGATCGTTGGAGCCTTCCTGACGGAACCCCATCACCAGCGGGCCGCTGACGGCACCGGCTTTACGCCCCGGTTTAACGCCCGCAATTTGCAATCCCAGACGCGCACGACGGCGGTAACCGTATTGCGGACCGGCAATCACTGGCAGCGGATCCGCCAGAATACCGGTTTCGCGGGAAATCAGGCGTAATAACGCCGCTGATTTACTGCGCTGTTGCAGTGCCTCGCTGGCGTGCTGCTGTTGACACCCGCCGCAAGTGGAATAGTGCGGACACAGCGGTTTTACCCGATCGTCGCTGGTGGTCAGCAAACGCTTCAGCTTACCTTTGGCGTACTTGCTTTTATCTTCTGTTAAAGTGACTTCTGCCTGTTCGCCGGGCAGTAAACCACTGACAAATACGGCTTTGCCATTGTGGCGTGCCACACCTTGCCCGAAAGTATCAAGGTCGGTGGCGGTCACAGTTATCGTTTGCCGGGTCGTCACGCGACGGTTCGGAGAGTAGAATTGAGCCATTATTGTCGATTACACGCTGGTTTATTAAGCTTACTTTAGCTAATTCTCCCACATTGGAACCTCATGACCAAATATAGCCTTCGCGCACGGATGATGATCCTGATTCTGGCACCGACATTAATGATCGGTTTGCTGCTCAGCACCTTCTTTGTGGTGCACCGCTACAACGAGTTGCAGAACCAGCTGACAGAAGCCGGAGCCAGTATTATCGAGCCTCTGGCAGTCGCAAGCGAATATGGCATGACGTTCCGGGAACGCGAACCGGTGAAACGGCTGATCAGCCGTCTGCACCGTAATCACTCTGATATTGTACGCAGCATCAGTGTGTTTGATGGCGAGAACAAACTGTTTGCCAGTTCGACCAGCCAGCATGATGACAGTCCGTTGCAGGTAAAACGCATCGAAGACATTCCGCGCGAGCTGACGAAAACCCGTTCCGGCGATGTGCTGATCCTGCGCACGCCCATTCAGGCTGAAAACCATACGGAAGCGGATGACGAAACCTTCAGTGCCTCGCCGGACAACCGGCTGGGTTATATCGCCATTGAACTGGATTTACGTTCGGTAAAACTGGCGCAATATCAGGAAGCGTTCGTATCCACCATGCTGTTATTGCTGTGTCTGGGTATCGCCACGCTGTTCGCTTACCGCCTGATGCGCGACGTGACAGGACCGATCCGTAACATGGTGAATACCGTTGACCGCATCCGCCGCGGGCAGCTCGACAGCCGCGTGGAAGGCAACATGCCGGGCGAACTGAGCATGCTAAAAAACGGCATTAACTCGATGGCGATGTCGCTGACGGCCTACCACGAAGAAGTGCAGCAGAATATCGATCAGGCAACGTCAGACCTGCGCGAAACGCTGGAGCAGATGGAAATCCAAAACGTCGAGCTGGATCTGGCGAAGAAACGTGCCCAGGAAGCGGCGCGTATCAAATCTGAATTCCTGGCGAACATGTCCCACGAGCTGCGAACACCGCTCAACGGCGTGATCGGCTTTACCCGCCAGACACTGAAAACACCGCTTTCGCCAACGCAGGCGGACTATCTGCAAACCATTGAGCGCTCTGCGAATCACCTGTTAACCATCATTAATGACGTGCTGGATTTCTCCAAGCTGGAAGCGGGCAAACTGGTGCTCGAGCATATTCCGTTCTCGCTGCGTGAAATGCTCGATGAAGTGGTTATTTTGCTGGCGCACACCGCGCATGATAAAGGTCTGGAACTGACGCTGAACGTCCACAACAACGTGCCGGAAAACGTGCTGGGCGATCCAATGCGCATGCAGCAAGTGGTGACTAACTTGCTGGGAAATGCGATTAAATTTACTGAAACCGGCAACATCGATATCAATGTCGAGCTGCGTTCGCAGAACAATTTGCAGGTGGAACTGGAAGTGCAGATCCACGATACCGGCATCGGGATTTCCGAACGTCAGCAGTCGCAATTGTTCCAGGCTTTCCGTCAGGCTGATGCCAGCATTTCGCGCCGACATGGCGGCACCGGATTAGGGCTGGTGATCACCCAGCGTCTGGTGAAAGAAATGGGCGGAGACATCAGTTTCTACAGCCAGCTGAACCGCGGTTCGACCTTCTGGTTCCACGTCACGCTCGAGCTGAATGAAAACCGTCATATCACGCCGGTTTCCATGAAT
Organism: Rahnella sp. CJA17(1/100); assembly: GCF_963881615.1. Taxonomy (NCBI): domain Bacteria; kingdom Pseudomonadati; phylum Pseudomonadota; class Gammaproteobacteria; order Enterobacterales; family Yersiniaceae; genus Rahnella; species Rahnella sp. CJA17(1/100). The sequence goes on from NZ_CAWOJA010000093.1 coordinate 81,615, forward strand.
CATCTTGAAGGCAAACGTCTGGCCTATGTTGAAGCCAATCCGGCGGCGGCGAAAGCCACGATGGAAATCCTGCAGGCCACACCGCTGGATATCACACATCGCACCACGCTGGCTGCGCTTCCTGAGCCATGGTACGACATCATGTTGTGCAGCATTCCGGTCAAACCGGATCAGGTTCTGGCGGACTACGAGGGTAAATTGCAGAAAGTGCTGGGCATGACACAGCACCTTCTGCTGGCGCTGCCGAGTCAGTTCCAGGTGGATGCCGAAGAATTGAAAAGGCGTGGCGTTCAGGCCTGTCTGATTAAACCGATGTCGAGTATCCGCCTGCTGCCGCTGTTGTTACATGAACAACAGGCTTCCGTCCGGGTGATCGGTAACGACGAAGATAAAACCTCGCGTCTGCCGCTGACCGCCATGGCGGTGGATGACAATCCGGCAAACCTCAAACTGATTGGCGCCTTGCTGGAAGAACTGGTGGAAACCACCGTGCTTTGTCACAGCGGTGAAGAAGCCATCGATGTCGCACGTCATACCGATCTGGACATTATTCTGATGGATATTCAGATGCCCGATATCGACGGCATTCGCGCCAGCGAAATCATCCACCAGATGGCGCGCCATGCCAAAACGCCGGTGGTGGCCGTCACCGCGCACTCGCTGAGCGGCGAGCGTGAACAGTTACTGAAACTGGGGATGGACGATTACCTGTCTAAACCCATTGATGAAAGCATGCTGAAAAATGTTCTGTCGCGCCATCATCAGCATCAGACACAGCTGGATTCACCGTTGCAGGCCAGCGAGTCACTCGCGCCGATCAGCACACTCGACTGGCAACTGGCACTGAGTCAGTCAGCCAATAAAGTCGCGCTGGCGCAGGATTTGCTGCAAATGCTGGTGGAGTTTCTGCCGCAGGTGGCAGAACGGGTGGAAGCCGTCACGCGTGGCGAACCGGACGACGATATTCTGGCGCTGATCCACAAGCTTCATGGCAGTTGCAGCTACAGCGGCGTACCCCGTCTGAAACGACTGTGTTTCTACATTGAACAACAGCTTCGTCAGGGCGTCAGCGCGGAAACGCTGGAACCGGAATGGTTTGAACTCCTTGATGAAATTGACAACGTGAAGCGCGCAGCAGTGGCGTATTTACCGAGGTAGTCATTAAAAAGATTAACGCCCGGCATCGTCCGGGCGTTTTCGTGTCGTCAGAACCAGGTCGTCACCGCGCCGGTCACATCCCACTGTTCATTCACCAGCAACAACTGACGCCATTTGTCGAACGTCAGGCACGGATGGCAGATATCAAACACCAGCATGTCGCCGACTTTCAAATCCGCATCTTCCGGGATCGACATAAACGCATGCTGATCCATCATCGCGAACACCTTCCAGTCGTCAGGCGCGGGCACCACCGTGGTGTATCCGGCCTGTGTGGCGCTGCGCGGACGAAAATGTCCGGCCGCTTTCGGGTATCCGGCATCATAACCGGCATCACGTTTGCCGAACGCAATAATGGCCCTGCCCGGTTCCGGCAACGACTGCACGGCTGCCCAGACCTGCAACGCTGGCTGTAAACTGCTGTTCATTTCACGCGCCACCGGATTGCTGGTTTGCATGCGTTCCAGCGCCGCCTGATACGCACCAACGTCGTGTGTCACGTAACAACCGGAACGCAGAATGATATCCAGCACGTAGCGTTTTTCTGCATCAAGATGGGTTTCTTCCCGCGTCAGTTCCTCGGCAACCACATCGAACCAGGCGGAACCTGCACCGGTCAAAATCACCTGGGGTTCAGCAAATTCTCCGGCCTGCGCCAGCGCTTCGGTACGTGTCATCACGTGACGCAGGAAGCTGCGGATCACCGCTTCATCATTGCTCACGCCTTCATAAAGCTCGACGCCGACCAGCGCCAGTGACTGCGGCCAGCGCTTCACCGCCGCCAGTACGTCGGCTTCCTGTTGTTCGGTGCGAATACCGGTGCGCCCGCCCGTTATGCCGTACTCAAACATCACCCGCAGTTTCTGCCGCTGGCTGGCAAAATAGTGCCCGAGCGCATCGGCGTTCTCAGCAGAATCCACGATGCAGGTAAAATCAAATGCCGGGTCATCACGCAGCAACCCGGCAATGATCGCCATGTTGCCTTTCCCCACCAACTGATTCGCCATGATCACTTTGCGCACACCGTGCCGGAACGCGGCATTAACCTGCGGTGCCGTTGCCAGCGTGATGCCCCATGCGCCGAATTCCAGCTGCATCTGATACAACTCAGGGCTCATGGTGGTTTTGCCGTGCGGTGCCAGTTTGAGCTGATAACGCTGGATAAATTCACGCATCCAGGAAAGGTTGTGTTCGATTCTCTCTTCGAGCAGCACCGCCACCGGCAGGCTGACGTCTTCACGCAGGATATTCCAGCCCTGTTCACGGATATCGCGCATGCGCGCACCGTCACTCAGCGGCCCCAGCCCTTTCGTTTGCGTATTAACCGGCTGCTGTGAAAAATCGATCTCTGACATACGTGTTTTCTCATTGGCGAATGTCTTTAAAACCTAACGTAAAACCGAGGGAAATAAAATACAAAAACCGGCGCAGGCTGGGCCTGAACACCGGTTTTATATCCTGAGTGCTGTCGGTTAAAGCTTTTGCGATAACTTAATAGTGGCGGCAATATTTCGTGCTGATTTACGCAAGTTGTCTGCGGCGTTTTTCAGGGCATCATCGAGCGTACAAATGCTGTAGAGCACGCTGAAAACAGCATCCAGACCATGGTCGTAAACGACATCAACATCTTTTGTCAGACTGCCGGCAATACCAATCACGGGCTTGTTGTAACGTTTAGCCACCCGTGCCACACCAATTGGCACTTTGCCATTGATGCTCTGACTGTCAATCCGCCCTTCACCGGTAATCACCAGCGTGGCATCTTTCACCAGTTCATCCAACCCCAGCGCATCGGTGACGATCTCAATGCCCTGGCGCAGTTCGGCATGACAGAACCCGTAAAGTGCCGCTCCCATGCCACCGGCAGCACCGGCTCCGGGAACATGCTCAACGTCAATACCCAGATCCTGTTTGATCACCCGGGCGTAATGATGCAGATAGCCGTCGAGCTGTTCGATCATCTCCGGTGTTGCCCCTTTTTGCGGGCCGAAGATGGCAGAAGCTCCGTCCTTGCCGGTCAGCGGATTCGTGACGTCACAGGCCACTTCAAAGCGGCATGTTTTAATTCGCGGATCCAAACCGCTGATATCAATGTGGTGCAGTTTTTCCAGCTCGCCGCCGCCCTGACCAATAGATTTGCCATCTTTGGTCAGCAACTTCGCGCCCAGCGCCTGCATCATGCCAGCGCCACCATCGTTGGTCGCACTGCCGCCAATCCCGATAATGCAATGTTTTACGCCGTGGCCGAGAGCAGAATGGATCAATTCCCCTGTACCATACGACGTGGTTTTCAGCGGATTACGTTGCGCCGGAGGAACACTTTCCAGCCCGCTGGCCGCCGCCATTTCGATGAAAGCGATTTTCTCATCACCTGAAAGGCCAAAAAACGCTTCAAGCGGGGTGCCCAGTGGTCCGGTGACGTTCACCTTCACCACACGCCCACCGGTAGCCGCCACCATGGCCTCCACCGTGCCTTCGCCGCCATCGGCAACCGGCAACTTGACGTACTCTGCCTCGGGGAAAATCTCACGGAACCCACTCTCGATGGCTTTTGCCACATCCAAAGCAGACAAACTTTCTTTGTATGAATCCGGTGCGATCACTATTTTCATAAAGTCATTACCTTCATAAACTGCACGCGCCGATGTGGAAAAGCGTCCTGTCAGTTTTGCATCCTGCCTGAAGGGCCGCGCGCCAGCCGTGTTGATTCAGCGCCGCGCGTCCGCCGCAGACTAACGGGTAACTTCAACCTTCGCTAAGGTTTCATAATAGCGTGCAATAGCGCTATGGTCAGATTGCCCGTGACCATCCGCTTTCAATGCCTGCATCATTTCCATGACCAGCGAGGTCAGAGGCAGTTGTGCGCCGACGCTGTGTGAGGTGTCCAGTGCGTTCGCTAAATCTTTGATGTGTAAATCAATACGGAAGCCCGGTTTGAAGTTGCGGTCCATCACCATCGGCGCTTTCGCTTCCAGCACGGTACTGCCTGCCAGACCACCACGAATTGCCTGGAAAACCAGATCCGGATCCACGCCCGCTTTGGTTGCCAGCACCAGTGCTTCTGACATCGCCGCAATGTTCAGCGCCACAATCACCTGGTTCGCCAGCTTGGTCACGTTGCCCGCACCAATATCACCGGTATGCACCACCGAACCTGCCATGGATTTCATGATTTCATAGCATTTATCAAACACGGCTTTGTCGCCACCCACCATCACGGACAGGGTGCCGTCGATGGCTTTTGGTTCACCACCGGAGACCGGCGCATCGAGCATCGCGATTTGTTTAGCGGCCAGCGCCTCACTGATTTCACGACTTGCCAGCGGCGCGATAGAACTCATGTCGATGAAAATGGTGCCCGGACGAGCGCCTTCAATCAGACCATTTTCGCCCAGCGCCACGTCTCTCACTTGCGGCGAGTTTGGCAGCATGGTGATGATCACATCAGAAACCGCAGCCACCGCTTTTGGTGTGTCTGCGGCTGTCGCGCCGAGTTGGACAATTTCGCCGACGGTATCCTGATTGCGGTCCATAACGACCAGCTCGTAACCTGCTTTCAGCAGGTTTTTGCTCATAGGCTTGCCCATGATGCCTAAACCAATAAAGCCAATTTTCATTCGGGTATCCTCTTTATATTGATGTAATGAGAGCGGATCACTGGGTGAAGCGATCGCACAGCGCCTGTGTGCCTGCACGGAAAACGCCTAAATCACTGCCAACCGCCACGAAGGTCGCGCCCCACTCCAGATAACGGCGCGCATCCGCTTCAACCGGTGCCAGAATACCGCTCGGTTTGCCATGCGCTTTTGCACGCGCAAAAATGTGACGGATAGCGGCCTGCACGTCCGGGTGTCCGGCGTTGCCCAGATGCCCCATGCCTGCGGCCAGATCACTCGGGCCGACGAAAATGCCATCGATGCCATCAACGGCAGCAATCGCGTCCAGATTATCGACGCCCTGCTGGCTTTCGATTTGCACCATCACCGCGATGTTGTCATTGATACTGTTGAAGTAATCCGGCACGGTGCCGAACATGTTGCTGCGGTGGGAAACGGAAACGCCGCGGATCCCGGCAGGCGGATAACGGGTAGAAGCAACGGCCAGCTCAGCCTGTTCCTGTGTTTCCACAAACGGCACCAGGAAATTGTAGAAACCGATATCCAGCAGACGTTTAATCACCACCGGATCGTTGAATTGCGGACGAACTACCGGCGCGCTGCGGCTGCCTTTCAGCGCCATCAGCTGCGGCACAAAAGTGCTAACATCGTTTGGCGCGTGTTCGCCGTCGAGCAGCAGCCAGTCAAAACCTGCAAGGCCAAGCACTTCGGTTGAGATCGGGCTGGATAATGCTGACCAACAGCCAATCAGGGTTTTCCCTTGCAATAAGTCCTGGCGGAACCGGTTTGGAATCATTTGATTACTCATATCTGACCTCATAAAAGGGGGCAGAGCCGGGATGCCCGGATTACCCCGCATCGCAATTTACTATTTCTTAAGTTCCAGACGTTTGATATCGCCGACCACCAGCAGATAGCAAAGCATCGCCATCAGTGCTGAACAGCCCACAAAAATTAATGCCATATTGAAAGAATGCAGACCTTTCACGATGTAGCCGATCACCAGCGGCGTCACGATGGAGGCCACGTTACCGAACACGTTGAAGATGCCGCCGCACAGGCCGATGACTTCTTTTGGCGCAGTATCCGCAATCACCGGCCAGCCGAGCGCTCCGAAACCTTTACCGAAGAACGCCAGCGCCATCAGGGTGACGACCAGTACGTTATTGTCGGTGTAGTTACACAAAATGATGCTGGTGGCTAATAACATGCCCAGCACGATAGGAATTTTACGCGCCACGGTCAGCGAGTAGCCGCGTCTGATCAGAAAATCTGAGAACACGCCACCCAGCACACCGCCCGCAAAACCACACAGCGCAGGAATTGCGGCAATCATCCCCACTTTAAGAATAGACATGCCCTTTTCCTGAACCAGATAAATCGGGAACCAGGTCAGGAAGAACCACGTAATACTGTTAATGAAATACTGTCCGAAGAAGATCCCAAGCATCATGCGGCTGCTCAGCATCTGACGAACGTAGCTCCATTTCGGGCCGTTTTTCGCGCTGTCCGTTTTCTTGTGGTCGATATCAACAACGGCACCGCCGTCTGTCAGATACTCCAGCTCACTTTTAGAAATATGTGGATGTTCCGGCGGGTTGTGAATGAATTTGATCCACACCAGCGTCAGCACAAAACCCAGCACGCCCATCACGATGAAAACATGTTCCCACCCCCAGGCATAAGTCAGCCAGCCCAGCAAAGGCGAAAACAGTGCCAGTGAGAAATACTGTGCGGAGTTAAAAATCGCGGAAGCCGTGCCGCGTTCAGTGGTCGGGAACCAGGCAGCCACAATACGGGCGTTCGCCGGGAAGGATGGAGCTTCGGAGAAACCGAGCATGAAACGCAACATGAACAGCGTCAGTGCGCCGTACGCCAGCGGGAACCAGCCCACAAAACCCTGCAACAGGGTGAACAGCGACCAGAAGAACAGGCTGTAGGTGTACACTTTTTTGGAGCCAAATCTGTCCAGCAGCCAGCCGCCGGGCAATTGCATAATCAGATAAGCCCAGCCGAACGCGGCAAAGATTTGTCCCATGTCGGCAGCATCCAGGCCCAGCTCACGCGCGACCTCGGTTCCCGCGATAGAGAGCGTTGCGCGGTCAGCGTAATTCACCGCCGTGATTAAAAAGATAATCAGCAAAATATAGTAACGGATATGGGTCCGTACCTTACTTTGCGCGATTGTCCCGGACTGAGATTGAATGTTCATGGTGACCCTCATTGTCATAATGCGAAAATTTTTCAGGGAGCTCACCGTTATTGAAATAACGTTTTTCGTTCACCTGTGGTTATTCGCCGTACAGCGTCTTAATTCGAAACAGGCAATAAACACTTTATTTATGATCGCCTGAAATTTACCTGTATTACTTTCAACGTCACCTTCAGAGGGCCAATACAGTATAAAAAGGAGGCCACGAAATAACACTGTGCATTCGCCCAAGAATAGCCCCGTTGATTGTGACTATTCTTTTGCATCCACACATCGGTGTGGGAGGAGAATCACAGATTGTGTGGAACCGATAACCGCTCAAATCAAAGGGTGATTTACATCACATTTATTCTGTCACCTGCCACACAGAATGACGTTCATCGGGCAAAAAGCTGGTCAGTTGCACAATGAGGTTGCCGGAAGACTGCCTTATAATGGATGCCATACCCTGTATTACCAGAGCATGTTTACAAGAACATTATTGAGCGTCAACTTCAGATAATTTACCGGAATTTTTTGTTCCGGGATGTTTAATAAACGCGGAGACAGTTATGTCACGTAATAAAGATAAAGAACACGCTACCGAAGCGCTTTTTATTAAAGTTCATGAAAGCGATAACGTGGCGATTATTGTGAATGACAACGGCTTAAAAGCCGGCACCCGATTTGCGAATGGTCTGGAATTAATTGAGCATATTCCGCAAGGCCATAAAGTGGCGTTAGAACCCATTGCTAAAGGCGGCGATATTATTCGTTACGGAGAAGTCATTGGTTATGCCGTACGGGATATCGCGCAGGGCAGCTGGATTGATGAATCCCTGGTGGAATTACCGGTCGCCCCTGAACTTTACAGCCTGCCGCTGGCCACCCGTGTGCCACCCGCGCTGCCACCACTCGAAGGCTATACCTTTGAAGGCTACCGCAATGCCGACGGCAGCGTCGGCACCAAAAATCTGCTGGGAATCACCACCAGTGTGCATTGCGTAGCGGGCGTAGTGGATTACGTAGTGAAAATCATTGAACGTGATTTGCTGCCGAAATTCCCCAACGTCGACGGTGTCGTGGCACTGAATCATTTGTACGGTTGCGGTGTGGCGATTAACGCCCCTGCGGCCATTATCCCGATCCGTACCATCCACAATCTGGCGCTGAACCCGAACTTTGGCGGCGAAGTCATGGTGGTCGGTCTGGGCTGTGAGAAGCTGCAACCCGAGCGCCTGCTGGAAGGCACGCCGGATGTGCAGGCGATTTCACTCGATGACACGCACATTGTGCGTTTGCAGGATGAGCAACATGTCGGTTTCCAGTCGATGGTTGACGATATCCTGACGGTCGCACAATTTCATCTGGAACGCCTGAACCGCCGCCAGCGCGAAACCTGTCCGGCTTCCGATCTGGTTGTGGGCACACAATGCGGCGGCAGTGATGCCTTCTCCGGCGTAACCGCCAACCCGGCAGTCGGTTACGCTTCGGATTTGCTGGTGCGTTGCGGTGCAACAGTGATGTTCTCGGAAGTCACAGAAGTGCGCGACGCTATCCATCTGCTGACACCGCGTGCAGCGGACGTCGACGTGGGTAAACGTCTGCTGGAAGAAATGGCCTGGTACGATAATTATCTGTCGCTGGGTCAGACCGACCGCAGCGCCAACCCGTCTCCGGGCAACAAAAAAGGCGGTCTGGCTAACGTGGTTGAAAAAGCACTGGGTTCGATTGCTAAATCCGGTACCAGTGCGATTTCAGAAGTGTTGTCTCCGGGACAACGTCCGACCAAAAAAGGCCTGATTTACGCCGCCACACCGGCCAGCGATTTTGTCTGCGGGACACAGCAACTGGCTTCCGGTATTACCGTTCAGGTATTCACCACCGGACGCGGTACGCCATACGGCCTGCTTGCCGTGCCGGTGATTAAAATGGCAACACGTACCACGCTGGCAAACCGCTGGCACGACCTGATGGATATCAATGCCGGGACAATTGCGACCGGTGATGCCACCATCGAGGATGTGGGCTGGGAACTGTTCCATTTCATTCTGGACATCGCCAGCGGTCGCAAGAAAACCTGGTCAGACACCTGGGGCATCCATAATGCGCTGGCGGTGTTTAACCCGGCGCCGGTGACCTGAGTTACCGTTTTGCAGATAAACGAAAGGCCAGCAATGCTGGCCTTTTTTGTGCGTCTGATTTGATTCACAACTTACTGCGCCGCAGCGGCACCGGTTTGTTCTGCACCCACCAGCCCGACTTTCAGGTAACCGGCTTTACGCAAGTTATCCATCACGCTCATCAGCGTTTCGTAATCGACACTTTTGTCCGCGCGGAAGAAAATCGTACTCTGCTTGTTACCCTGAGTACGCTGATCCAGCATCGCGGTCATATTATCGCTGTTCACGGGCGTGTCGCCGAGGAACAGTTGCTTGTCAGCTTTCACCGACAGGAAGATCGGTTTCTCCGGACGCGGCTGCTGTTTTGCCGTCGAAGCCGGTAAATCCACCCGCACATCAACGGTGGCCAGCGGTGCCGCCACCATGAAGATGATCAGCAATACCAGCATGACGTCGATAAAAGGCGTGACGTTGATGTCATGCATTTCACCACTTTCGTCGATATCGTCGTTTAACCGAATAGCCATAATCTGTTCTTACCCTACGCGTAACTGACCTGTCTGACCGCGTGGCGCATTGCCTTCGCTGGCAGCCAGATCCAAATCACGGCCCTGTAACAGGATAATCTGCGCCGCCACATCGCCTACCTGATGACGGTAAGAGGTGATGGTACGGGCGAAAATGTTGTAGATGACCACCGCAGGGATGGCTGCAACCAGACCCACAGCCGTCGCCAGTAAGGCTTCGGCGATACCCGGTGCGACGACCGCCAGATTGGTAGTCTGCGTCTGTGCGATACCGATGAAGCTGTTCATGATGCCCCATACGGTACCGAACAGGCCGACGAAGGGAGAGATTGCCCCGATGGTCGCCAGAATACCGTTGCCACGCCCCATGTAACGACCCGCGGCGCTGACGCGGCGCTCAAGGCGAAAACCGGTACGCTCTTTAATGCCGTTGTTGTCAGTCGATCCGGCAGACAGTTCCAGCTCGTTCTGCGCATCGCGGATCATCTGCGCGCTGATGCTGCTGGCAGCGAAACTTTCAGCCTGCTCGGCGGCTTCGTCCAGCGTACGAACGGAGGACAACGCATCAAATTCACGGCGCATACGGCGTTTGCCAGTGAAGACTTCCGCACCCTTGCTGAATAACAATGCCCAGGTGACTACAGAAGCCAGCAGCAGACCGATCATGACGGTCTTCACCACCACATCAGCGTGATGGTACATGCCCATAACAGACAAATCGGTTGGGATCACGGGTGCCGTCTCTGCTGGCGCGGGTTGCATCACCGGAGCTGGCGTTGCGTCACCGGTCGCCGGTGCGTCAGCCGTTGCAGGTTGAGTTGCTGCAGAATTGACGGCTTGTCCCGCCGGCGTCGCAGGTGCAGCCATCGCGTTGCCGCTCAGACCAGCAACCAACATTAACGACATCAGTAATGAGGTCGCCTCTTTCATCTTATTGCGAGCCGTTTTCACGCGTCGCCTCCAGCCAGAATCAGTGTGTAGAAGGAATGAATAACGCCGAATGATATCAAAGAAAAAGGCCTAATTGATAGTCGTTCTCATTATTATTTACATTGTCCCGCCTGCCGCCCGACGTGTCATTGACAGATGACAAGGTTTTTCCTGTTTGTACAAAGGTTGAACAATTTAACCTCCGTCACACTTTCAAAAAAAATCACACAGTAAATCAATCATCTGAGCTTCATTACTCAAGTTAAAACAACGTTTTAAATATTAAGCAACAGCTTTTTACATTTGTTACGAGTTTGTGATAACGCTCAAATACCGCACAACAAAAAATAGGATAAAGTGCATTCACTGGCGAAGACCTCACACCGGCACGTCATGCATCCCTATCATTTAAAAGCTTATTCAGACATTTTTCAAAATGAACCGGCAACGCCTCTGCGCCCGTCCTGTTCGATACTTGTTCACATTTATCTTTCCCTTACCGAGTACCCTGGAGACAAACTGATGAAAATGCAAAAAGCACTTCTCAGCCTTTGCCTGAGTTCCGCGACCCTCTTATTTACGCATGGCGTATCAGCACAAACGCTGAAAGCCGCCGACGTGCATCCGCAAGGCTATCCCAACGTGGTCGCCGTCCAGCACATGGGCGAAAAACTGCAAAAGCAAACAGACGGACGCCTCGAAATTAAAACGTTTCCGGGCGGCGTGCTGGGAGATGAAAAGCAGGAAATTGAACAGGCGCAGCTCGGTGCGCTGGATATCATCCGTGTGTCGATGACGCCGGTTGCTTCGATTTTGCCAGAAATTAATGTCTTCACCCTGCCCTATATTTTCCGCGACGAAGACCATATGCACAAAGTGCTCGACGGTCAGATCGGTAAAGAAATCGGCGATAAAATCACCAACAACCCGAATTCGCGACTGGTTTTTCTCGGCTGGATGGATGGCGGGACGCGTAACCTGATCACCAAAAAACCGGTGGTGAAACCGGAAGATTTGCACGGCATGAAAATCCGCGTACAGGGCAGTCCGATTGCGCTGGCAACGCTGAAAGCGATGGGTGCCAATCCGGTGGCGATGGGCGTCAGTGAAGTGTTCAGCGGCATGCAGACCGGTGTCATCGACGGCACCGAAAACAACCCGCCAACCTTTGTCGCCCATAACTACCTGCCGGTAGTGAAAAACTACACCTACAGCCGCCATTTCATCATCCCGGAGCTGTTCCTGTATTCAAAAGTGAAGTGGGACAAACTGAAACCGGAAGACCAGCAGTTAATCCTCAAACTGGCGAAAGAAGCACAGGACGAACAGCGCGAACTGTGGAAAGCCTATAACGAGAAAGCCCTCGCCACGATGAAAGCGGGCGGCGTGAAATTCTATGAGATTGACCCCGCGACGTATGTCAAAGCCACGCAATCCGTGCGCGATGAATTCGGCAAAGACCATCAGGATCTGATGCAGCAAATCGCTGACGTGAAGTAAACCCTGACACCGGCAGCCTGCGGGCTGCTTCTTTCTGATCTTTCGCCGGGGGATTTATGGTTTCGAGTTATCACACCCTGATGGACATTCTTTACCGCTGCGCGATGTGGATCGCGGGCATCGCGTTGCTGCTGATGGTGGCGGTGATCCCGGTTGGGATCTTTGCCCGTTACGTGATGAACAGCGCCCTGTCGTGGCCGGAGCCGATCGCGATTATGTGCATGGTGACGTTCACCTTTATCGGAGCCGCTGTCAGTTACCGCGCTGGTTCACACATCGTCGTTGCGATGGTCACTGACCGCCTGCCACCTGCGCTGAAAAAATTCTCTGCCCTGTTGGCTGACCTGATGATGCTCGCCATCAGCGTGTTTATTTTCTGGTACAGCCTGCAATTGTGCAGTGAACTCTGGCAACAGCCGGTGGCGGAATTCCCGCTGCTGACCGCCGGACAAACCTATCTGCCGCTACCTATAGGTTCTGCACTGACGTTGTTATTCATCATTGAGCAGATCATTGCCGGCCCGCAACATCAGCGGCCTGTGGTGATGCTGGGCAATTCTGACGCCTGACCGGAGCCTGTTATGGATGCATTAATCTTGTTGTTAACGCTGGCGGTGATGCTGGCGATTGGCGTGCCGGTCGCTTACGCCGTCGGGCTGAGCGCGCTGGCAGGAGCCTGGTGGATTGACCTGCCGTTTGAAGCGCTGATGATCCAACTGACCAACGGCGTGAACAAATTTTCACTGCTGGCGATCCCGTTCTTTATTCTGGCAGGCGCGATCATGGCCGAAGGAGGGATCGCCCGCCGGCTGGTCAGTTTTGCCTACATCTTTGTCGGGTTTATCCGCGGCGGGCTGTCGCTGGTGAACATTGTGGCCTCGACATTTTTTGGCGCGATCTCCGGTTCTTCCGTGGCGGATACCGCCTCAATCGGCTCGGTGATGATCCCGGAAATGGAGAAGAAAGGTTATCCGCGTGACTTTGCGGCGGCGGTCACCGCCAGCGGCTCGGTACAGGCGATCCTGACGCCACCCAGCCACAACTCGGTGATTTACTCGCTGGCGACCGGCGGTACGGTGTCGATTGCCGCGCTGTTCATCGCCGGTATTTTGCCCGGTTTACTGCTCAGCCTGACGCTGATGGTGATGTGCGTGGTGTTTGCTCACAAACGCGGTTACCCGAAAGGTGAGCGCGTGCCGTTCCGCCAGGCGCTGAAGATTTTTATCGACACGCTGTGGGGGCTGATGACCATCGTGATCATCATGGGCGGCATTCTCAGCGGGATATTTACCGCGACGGAATCCGCAGCGATCGCGTGTTTGTGGTCATTCTTCGTCACCATGTTTATCTACCGCGATTACAAGTGGAGCGAACTACCGAAACTGATGTATCGCACGGTGAAAACCGTCAGCATCGTGATGATCCTGATAGGGTTTGCCGCCAGTTTTGGCGCAGTCATGACTTACATGCAGTTGCCGATGCGCATCACCGAATTCTTCACCTCGATCTCTGACAACAAGTACGTGATCCTTATGTGGATCAACATCATGCTGCTGGTGATCGGCACACTGATGGACATGGCGCCGATCATCCTGATCCTGACGCCGGTGCTGTTGCCGGTGGTGTTATCGCTCGGCATCGACCCGGTGCATTTCGGCATGATCATGCTGGTGAATCTGGGGATTGGCCTGATCACCCCGCCGGTCGGCTCGGTGCTGTTTGTGGCCAGCGCGGTGAGTAAACAGAGCATCGAAAAAGTGGTGAAAGCCATGCTGCCGTTCTACTGCGTGCTGTTCGTGGTGCTGATGCTGGTGACCTATATTCCGACCATTTCGCTGTTCCTGCCCAAACTGTTTGGCGTTTATACCGGCTGATGCCCAAAACTCGTTTCTCCCTTGCCCGTCGTCACGACGGGCTTTTTTTTGGCCGTGCTGCTGAAATTTTCTCATCCACCCGCCAAAAGCCTGATCCCTGAAATTCATCATGTTAAGTTAATGACATATCGGCGGATGCAGAGAGCACCGCGCTATAAAACAGGGTGAAATACGGATTATGTCGTCTAAGAAAATTGAAACCGCGCTGGTCAGCGCCGGACGGGACAAGAAATTCACGCAGGGTTCAGTGAATGCCGTGATCCAGCGCGCCTCATCGCTGGTGTTTGAAACCGTGGCGGATAAAAAACACGCCACCGCTAACCGCGCCAACGGCGAACTATTTTACGGTCGTCGTGGCACCCTGACGCATTTCTCATTCCAGGAAGCGATGGTGGAGCTGGAAGGCGGCGCAGGTTGCGCGCTGTATCCTTGTGGCGCGGCGGCAGTCAGTAACGCCGTACTCTCATTTGTCAGCAGCGGCGACCACATTCTGGTGGCCGGTTCAGCCTACGAACCGACGCAGGATTTCTGCGAAAAAGTGCTGAAAAAACTCGGCGTATCCACCACCTATTTTCCGGCCAATATCGGCGCGGGGTTAGGCTCGCTGATGCAACCCAACACCAGAGTGGTGTTCCTGGAATCGCCGGGTTCAATCACCCTGGAAGTCCCGGACATTCCGGCGATGGTGAAAGCCGTGCGGGCCGTGAATCCGGACGTCGTCGTCATGATCGACAACACATGGGCGGCGGGCATTCTGTTTAAAGCGCTGGAATTCGATATCGATATTTCGATTCAGGCAGGGACCAAATACATTATCGGCCATTCCGATGCCATGATTGGCACCGCCGTTTCTAATGAACGTTGCTGGGAGCAACTGCGGGAACACTCATATCTGATGGGCCAGATGGTCGATGCTGATACCGCGTATGTGGCCAGCCGCGGTTTACGCACCATGGGCGTGCGGCTGAAACAGCATGCAGAAAGCAGTCTCCGCATTGCGCGGTGGCTGGCAGAGCGGCCGGAAGTGGCGGTGGTCAACCATCCGGCATTACCCGGCAGCAAAGGCCATGAATTCTGGAAACGTGATTTCACCGGCAGTTGCGGCCTGTTCTCTTTCGTGCTGAAACAGCGCCTGAGCAAACAGCAACTTTCCGACTATCTCGATCACTTCGAACATTTCAGCATGGCCTATTCCTGGGGCGGTTTTGAATCACTGGTTTTAGCCAATCAGCCGGAAGAAATTCAGGCGATACGTCCGGCAGAAACCGTGGATTTCAGCGGTACTCTGGTGCGGTTGCATATCGGGCTGGAAAATTGTGACGACCTGATCGCCGATCTTTCAACAGCCTTTGAACGGATTGCGACATCCTGAACCGCACAGATTGCGACACACCGCGCAGATCGGTAAGGTGTGTGACGTATTTTCGTTCGCAAAATGAGAATAATCTGTAAGCTCTACTTTTAGCTCCGGTAAATTTACGCCGGAGCATTCTGTCTTTTTCACAGTGTCCTCAGATCAACGTCTTCCGGCGCAAATCGCGGTACACTGGCAAGTGACAGTTTTTAATGAACAGAAACAGGACAGAATATGGCAGTTATTTGCGACATTTTTCATGCGCTCTGGCGACATGATTTTATTATGCTCGCCGACCCGAAACTTCTCTGGGTTATTTACGCTGTTCTGTTCGCCACGCTTTTTCTCGAAAACGGGCTGCTTCCCGCCGCTTTCCTGCCCGGCGACAGCTTATTGCTGCTGACCGGCGCGCTTATCGCCAAAGGCGTCATGAGCTTCTTCCCGACCCTGATTATCCTGGTGACCGCTGCCAGCCTGGGCTGCTGGCTGAGCTATATTCAGGGGCGCTGGCTCGGACATACCCGCTTGGTAAAAGGCTGGCTGTTACAGCTTCCGGCGCATTATCATCAGCGCGCACATCAGATGTTTACCCAACACGGGCTGATGGCTTTACTGGTGGGCCGTTTTCTGGCGTTTGTCCGCACCCTGCTGCCGACGATGGCGGGCATCTCTGGTCTGAACAATGCCCGCTTCCAGTTCTTCAACTGGCTGAGCGCCATTTTGTGGGTCGGCGGAGTGATCACCATCGGTTTTGCGCTGAGCCACATTCCGGTGGTTAAACGCCATGAAGATCAGGTCATGGCGGGGCTGATGATTTTACCGGTTCTGTTGCTGGTGATGGGGCTGGCTGGCGGACTGGTGGTGGTGTGGAAGAAACGCAAATGCCGGGCCTGAACACGCAGTTCAGGCTTTAAACGCCACATCCGCTAACGCCAGCACACCGGAACTCCCTTCGCGCAGACGTGCCATCTCATCACTCGGCGTGACGCCAAAATAGCGCTTAAATTCACGACTGAATTGTGACGCGCTTTCATACCCGACCTGCAGTGCCGCCACACTGGCTTTCACACCATCAAAAATCATCAGCGTACGCGCACGATGCAGACGATAGGTTTTCAGATACTGCAGTGGCGACGTGCTGGTCACGGCTTTGAAGTTATGGTGAAACGCAGAAATACTCATGTTCACTTCGCTGGCCAGCGCTTCCACACTAAGATTGTCGGCGTACTGCGCTTCAATCCGGCGCAGGGATTTAGCAATCTGGCTGAAATGCGTATGACGGTTGACCAGCGCCTGTAACGCCCCGCCATTTTCGCTGGTCAGAATAAAGAACAGGATTTCGCGGATGATCTTCGGCCCCAGAATGCGGGCATGCAGCGGTTTATCCATCACATCCAGCAGACGCTCTGTGGCACACAGAATATCGCCATCCAGCACGCCGGAGTTGATACCGGTTGAAGGTTCTTTCTGACGCACCACGCTTTCGTCGCCCATATCCATCAGTAAATCCTGCAACATCAGGTTATCAATACTGATCTGGATACCGGCCAGCGGCTCTTCGGGGCTGCTGAACGTTTCACATTCGAAAGGCAACGGCACGGTCAGCATCAGATAATTGTGCGGATCGTAGGAAAAGGTTTTCTTGCCCAGATAACCGACTTTGCGTCCCTGAAAAAGGATCACGATGCCGGGATTGTACAAAACCGGCTGGCGCGGATGGTAACGCGTGGTGTACATCAGCGTCAGCTGCGGTACCGCCGACGGCATCAGGTTTTTATCTCCGCTGAGCCGGGCGACTCTGGCTGCCATGCGGGTGCACAGGCTGTTCACGTTTTCCATCATTCCGCTCCACACATTCATTAAACTGACATTGATTTTGCCATAACACCCTACGTTCCTACAGAGAGAAGCAGAATCAGGCAAGACTCTCGCAGAAATGGGCATCATCCTGTTGCGCATTTTCTCTTACAGTTAATGTCGCCTTCCGCAGGGGGACACACCTGCATAAACGCGATGAACTGCTAGTCTGTATGAACGCACTTTTCATTCGCTGATCGTGAGCGACCTTCGTTCGCCGATTCATTTTTCTGATAACTTCTTATTTCAATTCATTATTTGTCTAACCCGAAAGTTCGGAGGATTGTATGTCTGCACCTGTTGCTGCTGAAAACACCTTTAACGCCTGGGCCGCTGCCGGCCCGAACCAGCCACTGGAAGCGTTTGCTTTCGACGCTGGTCCGATTGGCGATGAAGAAATTGAAGTCGCGATTGATTACTGCGGCGTCTGTCATTCAGATCTGTCTATGCTCAATAACGACTGGGGTATCACGCAGTATCCGTTCGTACCAGGCCATGAAGTGGTCGGTAAAATCGTCAAAATAGGTAATCATGCGCAAAACAAAGGGCTGAAAGTCGGCCAGATTGTCGGCGTGGGCTGGAACCGTGGCAGTTGCATGCATTGCCATCCTTGTATGTCCGGCGATCAGCACCTTTGTCATGACGTGGAAGCCACCATCATCGGCCATCACGGCGGCTTCGC
Source organism: Rahnella sp. CJA17(1/100) (assembly GCF_963881615.1). Classification (NCBI taxonomy): domain Bacteria; kingdom Pseudomonadati; phylum Pseudomonadota; class Gammaproteobacteria; order Enterobacterales; family Yersiniaceae; genus Rahnella; species Rahnella sp. CJA17(1/100). The sequence goes on from NZ_CAWOJA010000093.1 coordinate 99,428, forward strand.
TGACCGCATCCGCAGCCACTGGGCGTGGGCGATCCCGCTGCCGGAAGGCGTGGATATCACCAGCGCCGGTCCGCTGTTCTGTGGCGGTATCACCGTCTTCAACCCGCTGCTGCAGTTTGGCGTACTGCCAACTCACCGCGTCGGTGTGATTGGTATCGGCGGTTTAGGTCATATGGCGCTGCGCTTCCTGAATGCATGGGGCTGCGAAGTCACCGCCTTTACGTCATCACTGGCTAAACGTGACGAAGCGATTTCACTTGGCGCACACCGCGTTATCGCCACCCGAGACAGCGAAGAGCTGAAGAAAATCGCCGGTCAGCTGGACTTTATTATGGTGACCGCCAATGCCTCGCTGGACTGGGACGCCATTCTCGGCGCGCTGGCACCCAAAGGCCGTCTGCACTTTGTGGGGGTGGTGCCCGAAGCCGTACCGCTGCATGTGATGGCGCTTATCAGCAAACAGGCAGAAATTTCCGGTTCACCGACCGGTGCCCCTTCCCGTCTTGCCGACATGCTGGCGTTCTGCGCCCGTCATGGCATTACCCCGCAGGTTGAGCACTTCCCGCTGAGTAAAATCAATGACGCGGTGGAGCATCTGCATGAAGGGAAAGCGCGCTACCGCGTGGTACTGGATATGCATGCTTAGGTATTTTTTACACTTAAAATAAGTAGCCTGCTCAGCAAGATGCCGTTTCGTTAACTAGACTTAACGTCAATCCCTACACGGTGCCCGTGCATTCCGGCGGGCACTCTGCCCTGAAAGGAGAAACTCATGGCAACGCAACCCATCATCAAACTTCACGATGGCAATCTGATGCCTCAGTTAGGACTTGGCGTATGGAAAGCCAGTAATCAGGAAGCCACCAGTGCGGTGAAAACGGCGATTGAAACCGGCTATCGCCACATCGATACCGCCGCCATCTACAAAAATGAGGAAGGCGTCGGCGAAGCAATTGCTGCTAACCTTGTTCCGCGTGAAGAGCTGTTTATTACCACTAAGCTGTGGAATGACGATCAGCTGAACGCGCCACAGGCGCTGGAAACCAGCCTTAAAAAGCTGAAAACTGATTATGTCGACTTGTACCTGATCCACTGGCCACAACCGGCCCAGGGGCATTACGTCGATGCCTGGAAAGCCCTGCTGAAACTCAAAGAGCAAGGGTTGGCGAAAAGTGTCGGCGTATGTAATTTCCCGCTGCAACACTTACAGAAGCTGAAAGACGAAACCGGTATTTTCCCTGCTGTGAATCAGATTGAGTTACACCCGCTGATGCAACAGCGCCAGTTGCACACCTGGAATGCCACCCACACCATCGCCACTGAATCCTGGAGCCCGCTGGCGCAGGGCGGCGAAGGGGTATTTGATCAGCCGCTGATCCAGAAACTGGCAGAAAAATATGACAAAACACCTGCGCAGATTGTCATCCGCTGGCATCTGGATAACGGACTGATTGTTATCCCGAAATCGGTGACACCTAAACGTATCCGTGAAAACTTCGACGTGTTTGACTTTAAACTGGAGAAGGAAGAACTGGCGGAAGTCACCAAGCTGGATAAAGAGCACCGTCTGGGGCCGGATCCGGAAAAAGGCCTGTAAGCCATTCAGTCAATGTCATAACGCAAAAACCCGCCATGGCGGGTTTTTTATGTAGCAGAACAACGTTACATCGACGGCTGAACCAGCATATTTCCGGCTGAACCACGGTCAGCCAGTTCCAGCGCTCCGCTGCGGTAGACAAACGGGAAATGCTCATAGGAAGGCTGATTGAAATACACCAGTAATTCGACATCGCCATCCACCCAGACCGTGTCTTTGAATCCGGCATCTTCCACCAGCGGTGCCGCACCGTTGACGCTTTTCACCAGGAAGGACACGCCTTCTGCATGGAATGTCTGCGGCATGTCCGCATGAACGGTCCAGCGTTCCCATGTGCCCTGTTGCGCAGTCAGGTCGATACGGTTGATATCCCACATCGCGCCGTTGATTCCCGGCTCACTGTCACCGAGACGCAAATCACGGGTGCGGACAACGTTACCGGAGAGGATCTGATCGGCCAGCAAACGCATCGGCAGATTATCCGTCACCAGCGGCAACAAGCCGGTCGGTTTCAGCGTCAACACGATCGTCGACACCAGAATGCTCGAGGGTTCAAACAGGCCACGCAGTCTGTCCATCACGCCTGCGGCTTCACCGGCAGTAATCGACACTTCTTCGCCCTGCGACATATCCACCAGCACTTCGCGGCGTTCTCCCGGTCCGAGCGACAGACGTTTAACAGTCATTGGCGCAGGCAGAAAACCAAGATCGGAAGCCACGACGTGGAACGCGCGGTTATCAGTCATGCTAAGTTCGTAACGGCGGGCATTCGATGCATTCAGCAGGCGCAGACGCACCCAGCCTCGCGAAACCTCGACATAAGGACTTTGCACACCGTTTACCAGCATGGTGTCACCGAAGAACCCGCCTGACGCTGGCGTGTCATATTGCGGCACGCCGAACCCATCCAGACGCTTGTCCTGAATGATAATCGGGAAATCATCCACGCCGTAGTGATTCGGTAACGGCAGATTCTTGCTGACTTCATCCTCAACAATCCACATCCCCGCCAGCCCGTTATAAACGTGTGGCGCCATGCGGTTGGGGGTATTGGCGTGATACCAGCAGGTGGCCGCCGCCTGACGAATAGGCAATACCGGAGACCAGTCCACGCCTGGCTGCATCAGACGTGCTGCGCCACCGGTTAACGTTCCTGGTTCAAGCAGGCCGCTGACGGTCATAGAAACCGGTTCAGCCAGCCGGTTGCTGTAAATAAGTTTGACGTCATCGCCGCTGTGCACTTTGACGGTCGGACCGAGGTACATGCCATTAATGCCCCAGACCGGTGCCTTTGCGCCACCCAGGAATGACCAGTGCGCGGCCTGCAACGTCAGAAACAGCGGTTGCCCGCGGCGCGATTCAAGCAACGGGGGAACAGGTAATGCCGGTTGCGAACCACTCGCTTCTGCTTTTAAAGGCAGAGCACCTGCGGCAAGAGCCACGCCGGAGGCTTGCAGGAACGAGCGACGACTGAGTGACATATCTTCTCCATGAAAACGAACCATAAACTGTATTGAACGCCGCCGCCATCAATGGCAGCGGGAAGAATCCCCGTCATACTTCAGGCTGCGGGTGCGTTGGCAGCTCGAATTATTTAGTGGATTTATAAATAGTATTATTTTTTTGCGGCGGCTTCGCGCTGTGCCACTTCGGCATCCAGCTCGGCGATTTTGTCCGCCATGATCTGACGGCAATGCTCGGACAATTCACGCAGGCGTTCTTTGGTGTAACCACTGGTGTCGATCGGTGGCAAAATTTCGACAATCACCAGCCCGTTAGACCAGCGGTTTAATTTCACCTTGTTGCTGGTGTTCGATACACAAATCGGCACAATCGGCACGCCGGCAGCAATCGCCGCATGGAAAGCGCCGGTTTTGAATGGCATCAGGCCACGACCACGGCTGCGGGTACCTTCCGGAAACATCCAGATCGACAGATTCTTTTTCTTAATCTGGGCCACAACCTGAGAAATAGTACCGTGCGCTTTGGCGCGATTATCACGGTCAATCAGCAGGTTGCCCGTCAGCCAGTAAAGCTGACCAAAGAACGGGATCCAGGCCAGGCTTTTTTTGCCCACGGTGACCGTACCGGGCATGACGACGGACGAAGCCGTCACCATGTCGTAATTGTTTTGATGGTTGGCAATATAAATACAGTTACCATTATTCACGGCTTCTGCAGGAATACGTTTTTCAACACGAAGACCAAATACCGGTGCCAGACGACCAAACAGCTTACCGAAAGTCGACACATGTTTCGGGTTCCGCGGGCTGAAAAGACAGTAGATGCAACCAAAGACACTAACCAGAATCGAGTAAATCACCACGATAATCAGACGCAAAATAAATAACATAACATCCTCTTAAAACTACAGCCGAAGCCGGTAAGAAACCTGTGCAGTTTCGCTCCCTGTGCGGTGAACTATTCTCAAGCCTCATTCAACACGGCACAACGGTTTTATTAATACAAATGTAAAATCTTTGCACTGCGCGACAGTCTCAGGCCACTGAATTCCATCGAAAGATTTCAGGGCACAAATGTGCCCTGACTTTTGCCGATTAACAGCGGTCTTATTCTTCGCTGTCACCGCCGCTGATGCGAACAGGTGAATCGACTTCAACACGATCGATACGTTGCAGCCCGCGCGGCAGAAGCGTTCCTTTGCGGCCACGTTCGGCACGGAATTTCTGCAGGTCTTCCGGACGGAGAACCAGCTTACGTTTACCGACATGCAACGTGATCGACGTTTGCGGTGGCAGAACCAGCAACCACGCCAGTTTATCTTCGCCACTGGCCGCCTGCGCTGCCGGAATTGAAACAATTTTGTTACCCTTGCCTTTCGACAACTGTGGCAGATCCGCCACCGGGAACAGCAACATACGTCCCGCTGCAGTAATCGACAACAGCATATCGTCACTGCCATGAAGTTCCATTGGCGTGAAGGCTTTGGCGTTATCCGGCAAGGTAATCATCGCTTTACCGGCACGGTTACGGGCCACTAAATCGTTGAAAGTACAAACGAAGCCATAACCGGCATCTGATGCCATCAGCAGTTTCTGGTCGTCCGCCGCCATCAGTACGTGCTCGATGGTTGCGCCCGGCGGTGGTGTCAGTTTACCGGTCAGCGGTTCACCCTGGCCGCGCGCAGAAGGCAGCGTGGTCGGATCGAGCGCATAACTGCGGCCGGTGGAGTCCATAAACACCACGGGCTGATTGCTCTTGCCTTTGGCCGCAGCGCGGAAACTGTCACCGGCTTTGTAACTCAGGCCGGAAGCATCGATGTCGTGGCCTTTGGCGCTGCGCACCCAGCCTGACTCTGACAACACGATGGTCACCGGCTCGGACGGAATAAAATCGTGCTCGCTCATCGCCCTGGCTTCTTCACGCTCAGTGATCGGCGAACGTCGCTCGTCACCAAAGGCTTCGGCATCTGCCTGAATCTCTTTGCGGATCAGCGTGCTGAGTTTACGTTCTGACGCCAGCAATGCCTGCAACTGATCGCGCTCTTTCGCCAGCTCATCCTGCTCACCACGAATTTTAGTTTCTTCGAGTTTCGCCAAATGGCGCAATTTCAACTCAAGGATAGCTTCAGCTTGCGTATCTGACAGTTCGAAACGCTGCATCAGTACCGGTTTCGGCTCATCTTCCGTACGGATGATGTGGATCACTTCATCGATATTAAGGAACGCGGTCAGCAAACCTTCAAGGATATGCAGGCGTTTCAGCACTTTATCAAGGCGGAAGTTCAGACGACGGCGTACGGTATCGCGGCGGTAAGCCAGCCACTCCGTCAGGATCTCAAGCAGCCCTTTGACCTGCGGACGATGATCAAGACCGATCATGTTCATGTTAATGCGGTAGCTGCGTTCCAGATCGGTAGTCGCAAACAGGTGATTCATCACCTGATCCAGATCGATACGGTTGGAGCGCGGCACGACGACCAGGCGGGTCGGGTTCTCATGATCTGATTCATCACGCAGGTCTTCAACCATTGGCAGCTTTTTGGCACGCATCTGGCTGGCAATTTGCTCCAGCACTTTCGCGCCGGAAACCTGATGCGGTAGCGCAGTGATCACCGCACTGCCGTCTTCTTTGTGCCAGACCGCACGCATACGCACCGAGCCTTTACCCGACTCGTACATTTTGCGAATTTCATTGCGCGGCGTAATGATTTCAGCTTCTGTCGGGAAATCAGGCCCCTGTACGAATTCCAGCAGATCTTCGAGCGAGCTGTTCGGTTTTTCCAGCAACGCGACCGCAGCGGCAGCCACTTCACGGATGTTATGCGGCGGAATATCCGTCGCCATCCCGACCGCGATGCCGGTCGTACCGTTAAGCAGAATATTCGGCAGACGCGCAGGCAGCATTTTCGGCTCCTGCATGGTGCCGTCAAAGTTCGGCACATAATCGACCGTGCCCTGACCTAATTCACGTAACAGAACTTCGGCATATTTTGACAGGCGCGATTCGGTATAACGCATCGCGGCGAAGGATTTCGGGTCATCCGGCGCGCCCCAGTTTCCCTGCCCGTCAACCAGCGGATAGCGGTAAGAGAATGGCTGCGCCATCAGCACCATGGCTTCGTAGCAGGCGCTGTCGCCATGCGGATGATATTTACCCAGCACGTCACCGACGGTACGCGCGGATTTTTTGAATTTGGCGTTATTACTCAGGCCCAGCTCGGACATCGCGTAAATAATACGACGCTGCACCGGCTTGAGCCCGTCACCGATAAACGGCAGCGCGCGGTCCATGATGACGTACATGGAATAGTTGAGATAGGCGTTCTCAGTAAACGTGTGCAGAGCTAAACGTTCTGTTCCGTCATGAGTCATTTCGCTCATTGATGTTTAATCCTCAGACCCGTGGCGTTATCGTTTTGGAAATTAAGGAAGCTTGCACCCGCAGGCGCGCGATGTCCGCTGCCGCGAGGCAATGATGTTCGCGATAGTACATCATCTGCCGTATGACTGTCACAGTTGCTGTGTTCATGCTTTATTTTTAAACAGTTTTTGCACAAAAAAATGGTTAAATTGCCGCGCTCTATCTTCAATTATTGCATCTGAGTCAATAGTCTTGTGCGCAATATCACATTTTTCTGTCATGCAGAGTTCAGTACACTACGTGGTAACAGCCTGACCACCAGAATTTAAGCATTCCCGATAAGGAAAAAACCATGAGCAACATCCTGATAATCAACGCCGGTAAGACCTTTGCCCATTCCAAAGGCGCGCTGAACAACAGCCTGACCGACGTCGCCACCGGCTTTCTGCGTGACAAAGGCCACGACGTGCGCGTGACTGTTCTGGAAGACGGTTACGACGTGCAGACCGAAATCGAAAGCTATCTGTGGGCGGACGCCATCATTTATCAGCAGCCGGGCTGGTGGATGGGGATGCCATGGACACTGAAAAAATACATCGATGAAGTGTTCACAGAAGGCCACGGTAAACTGTACGCCAGCGATGGCCGTACCCGTTCTGATGAATCGAAAAAATACGGTTCCGGCGGCCTGTTGCACGGCAAATGCTACATGCTGTCTGTGACCTGGAACGCGCCGCTGGAAGCGTTCGAAGATAAAGAACAGTTCTTCCACGGCGTAGGCGTTGACGGCGTATACATGGCACAGCACAAAGCCAACCAGTTTATCGGCCTTGATACATTGCCAACCTTTATGTGTAACGACGTGATCAAACAACCTGATGTGGAAGGCGATTTCGCACGCTATCGTGCTCACCTTGAAAATGTATTCGGTCAGGCCTAAGGTTGAAGGTCACCCGGGAAAGAGGTTTTTATGATCACTGTTATTGCTGAAATCAAAGTAAAACCAGGCCGTCGCGATTCGGTTATAGAAAAAATTACAGCACTGCTGCCCAGCGTTCTGGCAGAGAAAGGCTGTCATCGTTATGAGCCATATGTTGATTTCAACGGCCAGATCCCCTGGCGTAAAACAGTACCTGATTCCATTTTCATGCTGGAAGACTGGGAAAGCCTGGCGCACCTCGAAGCGCATCAGCAGGCTGAGCACATGGATAAGCACCGTGAAAACATCAAAGCCGACGTGCTGGATGTGGTGATCCACATTATTGAGAAAGTCTGATTTTCTGAACATCGCTAAATTCGGAAACAAAAATGCCGGCGCTGCAAAGCGTCCGGCATTTTTTTATGGCGACGGCGAAAGGATCAGACGTCAAGTTCGGCGGTATCGCCTTTTTCCTGCAACCAGTTACGGCGATCTTCAGACCGTTTCTTCGCCAGCAGCATATCCATCATGCGCAGCGTCTGGTCGATGTCGTCCTCATCGATGGTCAGTTGCACCAGACGACGGGTATTCGGATCGAGCGTGGTTTCGCGCAGCTGCAGCGGGTTCATTTCACCCAGACCTTTAAAACGCTGCACGTTCGGCTTGCCTTTCTTACGTTTCAGTTGCTCCAGCACGCCTTCTTTTTCCTGCTCATCCAGCGCATAGAACACTTCTTTGCCCAGATCGATACGGTATAAAGGCGGCATTGCCACATACACATGACCGCCACGCACCAGGGAGCGGAAGTGACGGACAAACAGCGCGCACAACAAGGTGGCGATGTGTAAGCCGTCGGAGTCCGCATCCGCCAGGATACAGATTTTGCCGTAACGCAGTTGCGTCAGATCTTCACTGTCCGGATCGATACCGATCGCCACAGAAATGTCGTGCACTTCCTGCGAGGCCAGCACTTCATCAGAAGAGACTTCCCACGTGTTGAGGATCTTACCTTTGAGCGGCATGATCGCCTGATATTCACGATCGCGCGCCTGTTTGGCAGAACCGCCTGCGGAATCCCCTTCCACCAGGAACAATTCTGTCATGTTCAGATCTTGTGACGTGCAGTCAGCCAGTTTGCCCGGCAGCGCAGGGCCGCTGGTCAGTTTCTTACGCACAACTTTTTTTGCGGCACGCAGACGGCGCTGAGCACTGGAAATGCACAGTTCCGCCAGCTGTTCTGCCGCCTGAACGTTCTGGTTCAGCCACAGGCTGAAGGCATCTTTCACCACACCGGAAACGAAGGCCGCGCACTGACGCGAAGACAGACGTTCTTTGGTCTGGCCGGCGAATTGCGGATCCTGCATTTTTACCGACAGCACATACGCACAACGTTCCCAGATATCTTCTGCAGAAAGCTTGACGCCGCGTGGCAGAATATTGCGGTATTCGCAGAACTCACGCATGGCATCGAGCAGGCCCTGGCGCAGACCGTTAACATGTGTACCGCCCTGCATGGTTGGGATCAGGTTGACGTAGCTTTCGGTCAGCAATTCACCGCCTTCCGGCAGCCATAACAGCGCCCAGTCGACAGCTTCAGTATCACCGGCAAAATTACCGACGAACGCTTTTTCAGGCAGAGTAATCAGGCCGTTGACCGCTTCCATCAGGTAATCAGTCAGACCATCGTCATAACACCAGCGTTGCTCGGTGTTATTCACTTTGTCTTTGAACAGGATTTCTACGCCAGGACACAGTACGGCCTTCGCTTTCAGCAAATGGCTGAGGCGGCTGACCGAAAAACGCGGACTGTCGAAAAAGCTGCCGTCAGGCCAGAAATGAACGCTGGTTCCGGTGTTGCGTTTGCCGCAGGTACCGGTGACGTGCAGATCCTGCACTTTATCGCCATTTTCAAACGCCATTTCATACACTTCGCCACCGCGTTTTACCGCCACTTCGACGCGTTTTGATAAGGCGTTAACCACCGAAATCCCCACGCCATGCAGGCCGCCGGAGAACTGGTAATTTTTGTTGGAGAATTTACCGCCCGCGTGCAGACGGCAGAAGATCAGTTCGACCGCCGGAACGCCTTCTTCCGCGTGGATATCCACCGGCATGCCGCGACCGTCATCAATGACTTCGAGAGACTGGTCTTCGTGAAGGATCACTTCGATGCGTTTGGCGTGGCCAGCTAATGCTTCATCCACGCTGTTATCAATAACTTCCTGGCCGAGATGGTTTGGCCGGGTTGTATCGGTGTACATGCCCGGACGGCGGCGCACCGGTTCGAGTCCGCTGAGGACCTCTATGGAATCCGCGTTATAAGTTGATTGGCTCATCGTTGATTATTCGTGGCTCATAGGTTTGTGGGCTAACGATACAGTATGTGGGCGGGTGGAAGCTCTGGCAGCAAGCAGACGCTATAAATCCGGGGGAAAAAGTCACCCTGACGATGTTAGTCTGCGGCCAGTTCCAGGAAATCTACAATCGGCGAAAAATAGCGTTCAAAGCCGACAAATGCATGATTCCCCTCGGGTTCGACCGTCTGGCGACAGGTGGTGTAGTACGCCACAGCCTGACGGTAATCGAGAATTTCATCGCCCGTTTGTTGCAGTAACCAGAGTAAATCCGGCGACTCCAGCGGTTCGACCTGCATGACTTTCAGATCGTAAACGTGGCGTGACTCTAACACATATTGCTGGCCGGTGTAGGGGTTCTCGTTTTGTCCCAGGAAGTCGATCAGCAGCTCATACGGCTTCACGGCGGGGTTCACCACCACGGCTGGCACGGCAAAACATTGTGACAACCAGGTAGCGTAATAGCCGCCCAGCGAGGAGCCGACAATCCCCAGTTTTTTACCTGCATTGCTGATCACCAGACTCTCGAGTTCTTCGGCAGCCTCGGCCGGATAAGGCGGTAATTGCGGGATAACCATATCGATATGGGGATGATTAACCGCCAGCCAGTTTTTTAACGCCGTGGCTTTTGCCGAGTTGGGAGAACTGTTGAATCCGTGCAGGTAAAGTAAGGTGTTCATTCGTAGCCGTCCGACTCCGTGTCAGGATGAAACTCATTGGTTTCCAGACGGAAGACTTCAGTCTCCACACGGCCATCCGGATACAAATCAAGGTAGCGCCAGCCCGGCGCAACGGTATCAATCGTGAAATTGGTGCAATGCGGTTTGAACTGTACGCAGGTTGACGGCGTGGCGTAAAGACGGCGGCCATACCAGTCGAGATCCAGCTCCTGATGAATATGTCCGCACAAAAGCGTATTCACTTTCGGGTAATTTACCAGGGTGTTCGCCAGCATATGCGCATTGCGCAGGCTGTGCTGATCGAGCCATGTGCAGCCAGAAGGCAGCGGATGATGATGTAACATCAGCAGAGTGAAACGATCGGGGTACGCATTCAGACAGCGCTCCATCCATTCCAGCTGATATTCACTCAGCTCGCCGTGCGGCACACCGAACACCTGCGTATCAAGCAGGATAATTTGCCAGTGCTCGCCGAGCAGAACGTGTTTAGAAGGGCTGATCCCCGCATCCTGCAAGGCATTGACCATGGCAGGCTGGAAATCATGATTGCCCGGCAGCCAGACGCAGGGCGCGGTCAGCTCGCTGATGCCGCGGGCAAACTGATGGTAGGCTTCCACCGACTGATCCTGTGCCAGGTCACCTGTTGCCGCGATAATATCGACTTCACGCTGCTGCGCTTTGATGGCGTCCAGCACCGCGCGATAGCTGTTAAACGTATTCACGCCTAACAACGTTTCATCTTCACCGGCAAAAAGATGGGTATCAGTAATCTGTAGAATCCTGACTTTGGCCCCATTCACCAAAGGCAGTGTAAACAGGCTTTCCAAATCGTTTCCTTTGTTGTTGAAGTCTGTCTAACAAACCGGAACTGCCATCGCTCCGTGCGCAAGGCAATAACGCAGCCAATCCGCAAGGAACTGGTTAATTTGATGCTTTTCATCACGCTGATGCAACTTTTTATTCGGATAATCATAGCGTGCTTTAAAGCGAAAGATCTGCTGACTCGCACACACTTCGGCCACCATCGCATCATGGTACAGGCGAACGGTGAGCGAAGGCAGGCTCCAGTAACTCACCGCCGGTGCGGTCTGTTTGATTTCTATCAGGGATGTGTAACGCGTTGATTCGAGGATCGTCAGGCAATACGTTGCGCTACTCACCTGATATGCCACAGTTTCACCAGGTTCATCGGTACGTGGCATCAAACGGCGCAATTGTGCAAAATTAGTTTCGCACAATCTCATCATTTCAGGGAAATCAGGGGTATAGCGCTTAATCATTAGTTGGCCCACTCTTTTCTCAGGGATTCATGGTGCAGCTGCAGCCATTGCAGGGCAATCACTGACGCCGCATTGTCTATCGCTCCTTCTTCCACCCAGCGGTAAGCCTGTTCACGGCTGACCACATGTACCCGGATGTCTTCATTCTCTGCTTCCAGACCGTGAATTCCTTCTGCCGTCGTGGCATCGACTTCACCGACCATAATGGAAAGACGCTCGCTGGTTCCGCCCGGACTTGCCAGGTAATTCACAGCCGGTTTGCAGCGTTTCACCACAATGTTCGCTTCCTCGAGTGCTTCGCGGCGGGCAACATCTTCAACTGTCTCGCCTTCTTCAATGATACCGGCGACCATCTCCAGAAGCCAAGGAGTATCACTGGAATCCAAAGCCGGGATGCGGATCTGTTCGATCAGCACGACTTCATCCCTTTTCGGATCATAAGGTAATAATACGGCGGCATGACCGCGCTCAAAGACTTCACGGACGACTTCGCCGCTCATTTCCCCATTAAACAGCCGATGGCGAAACCGATATGCAATAATAGAAAAAAAACCTTTATATCGCGTCTCACGTGCAATAATTTCTACATCATCTTTGCCGAAAGTAACCGGTGACCGTTTAAATGAAGACATGGAATGTTTCCTTATCCCTCATAAAGGTAATTTATCGCCCTTTGAGGTCAATTTGATGAAAATGCGTTAATAATAATCAAGGTTGTTTGTGATAGATTTAGGCTCATTCACTCGGGAAGGCACGTTAAGCCAACCGCCCCGCTAGCCTGACTCTGCTAGAATCCGCGTCTATTGGTTAATTTGACTGCGCCACCATACATAACAACATTGCTGCACAACAAGGAATGCAAATGAAGAAACTGCTCCCCCTTCTCATCGGACTCAGCCTGGGCGGCTTTAGTACGATAAGCCAGGCCGAAAACCTGATGCAGGTCTATCAGCAAGCCAGGACAAGTAACCCGGACCTGCGCAAATCTGCTGCTGACCGGGATGCTGCATTCGAAAAAATTAACGAAAGCCGCAGTCCTTTATTACCGCAACTCGGATTAGGTGCGGATTACAATTATACCAATGGCTACCGTGATGCGAATGGCGTTAACAGCGATGTTGGCAGCGCCAGCCTGCAATTAACGCAGACCATCTTTGATATGTCAAAATGGCGCGCCCTGACGCTGCAGGAAAAAACTGCCGGTATTCAGGATGTGTCTTATCAGACTGATCAACAATCACTGATCCTGAATTCCGCAACGGCTTATTTCAACGTCCTGAGTGCGATCGATTCACTCTCGTATACCGAAGCGCAGAAACAGGCTATTTACCGTCAGCTGGATCAAACCACTCAGCGTTTTAACGTGGGCCTGGTGGCTATTACCGACGTGCAGAACGCCCGTTCACAATACGACACCGTATTGGCAAACGAAGTGACTGCCCGTAATAACCTGGATAACGCGCTGGAATCCCTGCGTCAGGTTACCGGTATGTATTATCCGCAACTGTCTTCCCTGAATGTCGACAACTTCAACACCACGCGTCCGCAACCGGTCGCCACGCTGTTGAAAGAAGCTGAAAGCCGTAACCTGAGCTTGCTGTCTGCGCGTCTGTCACAGGATCTGGCACGTGAGCAAATCCGCTATGCGGAAACCGGCCACATGCCAACGGTTGATCTGACGGCCTCTACCGGTATCAGCAATACCAAATACCACGGCGACAAAACCGGCGGTTCTTCAAGCTATCAGGATGCTGATGCAGGCCAGAACAAAATTGGTCTGAGCTTCTCCCTGCCATTGTACAGCGGCGGTTCTGTCACCTCTCAGGTGAAACAGGCGCAGTATAATTTCGTGGGTGCCAGCGAACAGCTTGAAAGCGCACACCGCAGCGTCGTGCAAACCGTTCGTTCTTCCTTCAACAACATCTCTGCCTCGATCAGCAGCATCAACGCGTATAAACAAGCCGTTGTTTCTGCACAGAGTTCTTTAGATGCGATGGAAGCCGGTTATCAGGTCGGTACCCGTACAATCGTTGATGTGCTGGATGCCACCACCACGCTGTACAACGCCAAACAACAGCTTTCCAGCGCACGTTACACGTACCTGATTAACCAGCTGAACATTAAATCAGCACTGGGTACGCTGAACGAAAGCGACCTGCTGGCACTGAACGGTGCTTTGGGTAAACCTGTTCCGACAGCCCCCGATCAGGTTGCGCCAGAAACGCCAGATCAGGATGCCGCTGCAGACGGTTACGGCAACAAAACCGCGGCTGCACCTGCACCACGCGTTCAACAAGCCAGCGCATCCACAGCAACGACCACACCGAAGAAAAGCGGCAATCCTTTCCAGAACTGATACGGAAAAGTTTCCCTGCGTTTCGACTAAGGCAGCCTGAAAAGGCTGCTTTTTTTTGCCTGTGTCACGCCGCTCTGTAAAGTCTCGTAACAATTGCCTGTCGCTGCTTTAACAATCAGCCGCTTTCCCCTATTCTTAGGCCCTACTGGGAAAGGGCAAAAAAGCCCTACACATGGGATAAGAACGATGAAACGGACACAACGCGTTAACCTGGCTACCTTCCGTAAATCATGGCGTAGCTCTCGAATCACTCCTGTCGCTCTGGCAGTCAGCGCAGTCTTTATGCTGGCCGGCTGCGAGAAAACCGACGAAACCGTTTCTCTGTATCAGAACGCTGATGACTGCTCGAAAGCCAATCCTTCCGGCAGCGCGCAATGTGTCGCAGCGTATGATGCAGCGAAACAGGAAGCGGCTAAAACCGCACCAAAATATGCCAGCCGCGAAGACTGTATCGCTGAATTCGGCGAAGGCCAGTGTACTCAGGCTCCGGCACAGTCTGGCGTCGCGACGGCTGAAAACCAGAGCAGCGGTGGCAGCATGTGGATGCCGCTGATGGCAGGTTACATGATGGGCCGCATGATGAGCGGTGGCGGTTACGCGCAACAGCCATTATTCAGCTCAAAAAACCCGGCCAGCCCGGCGAACGGTAAATTCGTCGATGCGACCGGTAAAAACTACGGCCCGGCAACTGCGGGCGGCCGGACCATGAACGTTCCGAGAACGGCGATGGCCCCTAAACCTGCCGTGACCAACACCATCACCCGTGGCGGTTTTGGCGACAGCGTGGCAAAACAAACGTCAATGCAACGCAGCTCTTCTGCCACGTCACGCAGCCCTGGCCGCAGCATGGGTGGCTAAGAGACTCTGATGAAACGTTTAGCCATTAACGAGCGCCCGGACTGGCGCGAAAAAGCCACGGAGTTTGGCTTCAACTTCCACACCATGTATGGCGAACCCTACTGGTGTGAAGATGCTTATTACCAGTTCACGCTGACGCAGATCGAAGAGATCGAAGACGCGACAGCGGAGATTCATCAGATGTGCCTGAAGGTCGTTGAGCGCGTGGTGAATGACGACAAACTGATGGCGAAATTCCAGATCCCAAAACATGTCTGGGAATTTGTCCGCAGTTCATGGCGCACGCAACAGCCTTCGCTGTATTCACGTCTGGATCTGGCCTATGACGGCGTCAATCCGCCGAAGCTGCTGGAAAATAACGCCGATACGCCGACGTCTTTGTATGAAGCCGCTTTCTTCCAGTGGCTATGGCTTGAAGATCAGATAGCGGCAGGCAATTTGTCGCAAGACGCTGATCAGTACAACAGTCTGCAGGAAAAGCTGATTGAGCGTTTTGCCGAGCTGAAAAATCAGCATGGTTTCTCGTTGCTGCACATCGCCTGCTGTCAGGACACTGAAGAAGATCGCGGTACGGTGCAATATTTGCAGGACTGCGCACTGGAAGCAGAACTGGCCAGCGAATTCCTGTTTATCGAGGAAATCGGGCTGGGAGAACGCGGACAATTCACCGATACGCAGGATCAGGTGATTTCGAATCTGTTCAAGCTGTATCCGTGGGAATTCATGTTCCGCGAAGTCTTCGCGACCAAGCTGGAAGATGCCGGTGTTCGCTGGCTGGAACCGGCCTGGAAAGCCATTCTGTCGAATAAAGCCTTGTTACCGCTGTTGTGGGAAATGTTCCCGGATCACCCGAACCTGTTACCGGCTTATTTTGCCGAAGACCCGCATCCGGAACTGGATCACTACGTGGTGAAGCCGCTGTTTTCCCGCGAAGGCGCGAACATTAAAGTCATCGAGAAAGGCCAGGAAGTGGCCCGCGTTGATGGCCCGTATGGCGCGGAAGGCATGATCGTGCAGCAGTTCCATCCGCTGCCGGTGTTTGAAGGCAGTTACACGCTGATCGGCAGCTGGCTGGTCAACGATCAACCTTGCGGGATCGGCATCCGCGAAGATAAAGCACTGATCACCCAGGATCTGTCACGTTTCTATCCGCATACTATTGTCGGATAAAAAAACTAAAAAAGGATAATGAATAAATTCATTATCCTTTTTATTCGCCAAATTAACCTACCTGAACGGAAAGCATCGAAAGCGATCCCATTACGATCCCGTCCGTTGGCTGCGTGATTGGCTCAGCACCATCCCACGCCCCTAAAACGTACAGTAATGGCAGATAGTGATCCGGAGACGGATTGGATAACGCGCCGCCTTCATGCTCCATAAATTTCACCAGAGGATGCTCTTTCGCCTCACCTTTCCAGTTCAGATTATCTTTCACATATGTCTCGAAAGATGTCGCCCACGGATAAGCTTCGGCGTTACCGTCCCATTTTACCATCCGCAGGTTATGAACTACGTTACCGCTGGCGACAATCATTACCCCTTCGTCACGTAAAGCAGCGAGCTTCTTGCCTAATTCATAGTGGAATTCAGGGGGTTGCGTGCCATCAATACTCAACTGGATCACCGGAATATCCGCGTCAGGATACATCTTGATCAGCACACCCCAGGTACCGTGGTCGAAGCCCCACTCGTGGGTATCGGAAATCACATTTACCGGGCTGAGTAATTCCTGAACACGTTTTGCCAGCGCCGGTGAACCGGGTGCCGGATAGCGCTTATCAAACAGCGCCTGCGGGAACCCTCCAAAGTCATGAATGGTGCGCGGATTCTCCATTGCCGTTACTGCAGTGCCGCGCGTGAACCAGTGCGCTGACACGGCCAGAATCGCTTTTGGACGCGGTAATGTTTCGCCCAGCGCATGCCAGGCACGGGTATACACATTGTCCTCCAGCACGTTCATCGGGCTGCCGTGGCCTAAGAAAAGTGCGGGCATACGTTGAGTCGTCATCATGAATTCCTTACCGCAAGATAAAAGAGTGCAGCCAGTGAGTCACCTGCCGCGTGATGACCATACGGTACTCTTTTTGATTACCGCTGACAGCCGGATAACCATGAAGGAGATATTCAATAAATTTGATGAAAAAAATCAAAGAAGGCCGGAGGAGTCTATTTTGCAAAGACCCATTTTGGCAATAAGCAGCAATAAAAAGCAAAAAGGCCGCATAAGCGGCCTTTTCTGTTACGCACAACCCGTTACTTAGCTTGCCTGACGTGTCTGCGCCTGACGATAGGCCACCAGATCAGCGATGGTCACTACCGGCATATTATGCCGACGGGCAAAGACAATAACTTCAGGCGCGTGCGCCATACTGCCGTCGTCATTAGTCAGTTCACACAGCACGCCGAAAGGCTTCAGGCCTGCCAGCGTCGCCAGATCAACCGACGCTTCAGTGTGACCGCCACGGGACAGCACACCACCGGCCTGCGCGCGCAGCGGGAAGATATGCCCCGGACGATTCAGGTCAGAAGGTTTCGCGCCATCTTTGATGGCTGCACGAATAGTGGTGATACGGTCGGCAGCAGAAACACCGGTAGTCACACCTTCAACCGCTTCAATAGTCACGGTAAATGGCGTCTGGAACGGGCTGGAGTTGTTCTCAACCATCATTGGTAAATCCAGCTTTTTACGGCTGTCTTCGTTCATGGTCAGGCACACAATACCGCTGCCGTGGCGAATGGTCAGTGCCATTTGCTCAACGGTCATGTTTTCAGCGGCAAAGATTAAATCGCCTTCGTTTTCACGATCTTCGTCATCCAGCACCAACACACCCACGCCGTTACGCATGGCGTCAATAGCACGCTCAACGCGTTCAGCTGATGTACCGAATTCGGAAAGTAGGGTCTGATTCATGGTAAAAATAACCTCATGTTCTGTATGTGGATTACCAGAATCAGGGCGTCTTGAGGAGGCTAGCTGCAGCCGCCAGATGGCGTGCTACAGTTATAAAAAATAACGCAGCGGGCAATATTTGCCCGGCTTGAATCGTTACTCTCTCCCATCCGGACTTTAACCGTCGGCCCCGGAATTACACCGGATCTGCTGACCTCTAACCCCGAAGGATTGAGCGCTCGCGGGCTTCCACATGGAAGGGATTATGATCCTTCCGATATTCCGTGGTTTACCGCCGGTGGGGACTTTCACCCCGCCCTGAGAATAAGCAAAACAACTATAGCGCCAATAAATGAGCAGAGCAATCCTGTGGTTTGTCCAATTAGTGCCCCTGAAGGTTTATAGAAACAGCATCAGCGATTACACTAAGGAAAAGCACCTCCTTCGAGAAAAGGAAATAACATGATTGACCCGAAAAAAATTGAACAAATTGCCCGCCAGGTTCACGAATCTATGCCTAAAGGGATCCGTGAGTTTGGTGAAGATGCCGAAAAGAAAATCCGTCAGGTATTGCAGGCGCAGTTCAGCCGCATGGATTTAGTCAATCGCGAAGAGTTTGACGTTCAGACCCAGGTTTTACTGCGTACCCGTGAAAAACTGGCTGTACTGGAACAACGTCTTGCTGCGCTGGAAGGCAAGCTGACTGAAACGGAAAAGCCGCAAGATCCGGCCTGATTATTGCGAATGATATCATCAGAAAAGGCCTGCTCAGCAGGCCTTTTTGCTGTGCGAAATCGGCGTTACCGTACATGAAGTACCGTTTTGGCGTGTGGCAATAACAACCACAATCCTGCAAACACCACAACTGCATACAGCGCTTTCCAGCCGACCATCGCCAGCAATCCGCAGCACAATACAGCGCCCAGCATCGCCATCCATTTCGAGCGTCCAGCCAGGATCCGGATCCCCGCCAGCATACATAACAGATAAATCAGGATGAAAATCCCATTGGCGTAAGTGATCAGCGCGCCGAGCGGCAGGTGCAGCCAGTAAATCAGTAACGTAAACAACGCGCAGCAGCCCACCACTAAATTCAGCGCCGCCACCGGCACCTGCTGGGCTGAGAGTTGCGCCAGTTTACTTTTTGGTTTCAACTGAGCCTGCGACCACACCAGGCGGGCGAAACTCTGGGTGTAAATATTGACGCTGGCAAAACACGCCAGATAACCAATGATGCAGGCAACCCACAGTGCTTTTTGCCCGAAAAGCTGCACGACGATACCCGGCAATGATGCGCCTGCTTCCCGCCCTTCTCCCCAGGCATGGAATTTCAGCACCGCTACCGTACATCCCCAGTAAACTGCGCCAGCCACCAGCATGCCGATCAACAACGCGCGCGGGAAATCCCGTTCCGGATGACGGAATTCGGTCGCCAGATGCGCGAAAGCCTCAAGCCCGACAAAACACCAAAACATCACCGCCAGCGCGTCAAACAGGTTCGATAGTGAGACGTCACGCACCGAAGGCAGCGGAATTTCAGGCAGAGAAATATCCCCTTTCCACCAGATTGCCACCACCAGCGCGATCACCAGACAAGCGATTAGCGTTTGAATATTGGCACTGGACCCGGCACTGCGTGTGCCGAGGAACCAGATAACAAACAGCGTACCCAACTGCACCAGCAGCAGGTTTATGCTGCTCCAGCCAAAGGCGGCCTGCCAGAAACCGGCAGCAATATGCAATGCGGCGGGCAATCCGACCGGAATAACTGACAGGAATAACCAACCGGTGACCCGCGCCATATGCGGCCCGAAAGCTTTGCCGACAAAATGCGCTGCACCGCCCGCGCTGGGGAAATGCCGCCCAAGCGCAGCAAACCCGATGGCTATCGGAAACACCAGCAGGATCAGCACCGGCCACGCCCACAGGCTGTCATTTTGTGCCAGCTGAGCCGCCAGTGCAGGCACCGCAAAGACACCAGTCCCCAGTAATGAGGTTGAAAGCAGCCCGACGCCCTGCGCCAGACTCAGTTCCTGTTTTAATCCGCTCACAACAGAGCCACTTCCGTTTTGCGTTATTGATTGAAAAATCAAAAAGAAAAGGGCTTATCAGATAAGCCCTTCAGTGCAGATAACATGATCTTCCCGGAGGAAATCAGTCCTGCGCTTTGATCTGATTGATGATTTTGGTAGTGGACAAACCATCTTCAAAATTCAGCACACGGACTTCGCCGCCATTCGCCCAGACTTCCTGACAACCGGCGATTTGCTCAGGCTTATAGTCGCCACCTTTCACCAGCAGATCAGGCAAGATCCCGGCGATCAAACGCTGCGGGGTGTCTTCATCAAAAGAAACCACCCAGTCCACGGCACCGAGTGCGCCCAGCACAATCATGCGGTTTTGCAACGCATTCACCGGACGGGTTTCGCCTTTCAGGCGTTTGGTCGAAGCATCGCTGTTAACGGCGACAATCAGGCGGTCGCCCAGTTTGCGGGCGTTTGCCAGGTAAGAAACGTGTCCGGCATGCAGAATGTCGAAGATGCCGTTGGTCATCACGACTTTCTCGCCGCGCTGACGCGCCATCGCCACGGCGGCTTTTAGCTGTTCTTCGTTCATCACGCCAAAACCAACGTCTGAACGCCCGCCGATCGCATTTTCCAGTTCAACCGGCGAAACGGTTGAGGTGCCGAGTTTACCCACCACCACACCGGCGGCTGCGTTCGCCAGGAAGCAGGATTCTTCCAGCGTATTACCGGCGGCAAGAGCCGCGGCCAGCGTACCGATCACCGTGTCACCGGCGCCGGTCACGTCATACACTTCCTGCGCCTGCGTTGGCATATGGAATGGCGCTTTGCCTGGTTGTAACAAGGTCATGCCATGTTCAGAACGGGTGACCAGAAGCGCGGAAAGTTCGAAATCAGCGATCAGTTGCATACCACGGGCGACAATTTCATCTTCGTTTTTGCAACGACCGACAACGGCTTCGAATTCGGACAGATTTGGTGTCAGTAAAGTCGCGCCACGGTAACGTTCGAAATCAGATCCTTTAGGATCAACCAGCACCGGTACGCCAGCTTTTCTCGCCAGCTGGATCATTTTCTGCACTTCAGTCAGTGCACCTTTGGCGTAGTCTGACAGCACCAGTGCACCACTTTGTGGTAAAGCTTGTTCGATTTTGGTCAGCATCGGCTGGAGATCAACACCTTCAAAACCTTCTTCAAAGTCGAGGCGGATCAGTTGCTGGTTACGGGACAATATACGCAGCTTGGTGATGGTCGGATGCGTGGATAATGCCACGAAATCGCAGTTTACTTTCACTTCCGCCAGACGCTCACTCAGGGCACGGGCGGCATCGTCAACGCCGGTCAGACCGATCAGACGCGAAGAAGCACCGAGAGACGAAATGTTCATCGCCACGTTTGCCGCGCCGCCAGGGCGTTCCTCGATGGTATTGACCTTCACCACCGGCACCGGCGCTTCCGGTGAAATACGATTGGTCGGGCCATACCAGTAGCGGTCTAACATTACGTCACCGACAACCAGCACACCCGCGCGGTGAAAATCAGGCAAAGTCACTTTCATCCCAAGACTCCAAAACAGATAAATCAAATCGGGTAAATACAATGCGCCGGATAATATCACAAGCGCCTGTTACCCGAATAAAAACCCTCAGCCCAGCCAGTTCGCCCAGCTGGCGCGGATTTGCGCGCGCTCCGCCGCAAAACTATCTGCGGCCACTTTTCCGCTATGTTCCTGCAAAGCGAGGTGATGAATTTCATCGCGCAGCGTGACATAAGCCTGCGTCAGATTTCGAGCCTCTTCTTCCGGCATGATGTCGTGTTGCGCCATCAGCTCAAAAATCCTCACATTATCAGACCAGCGCGTCAGCTTCGGCTCATCATGCGCGAAACGCAGAACCAGATATTGTGCAATGAATTCAATATCCGTAATGCCACCCGGATCGGCTTTCAGATCGAACTCGTCGGCTTTTTTACTGCCCAGATGGGCATACATTTTCTCGCGCATTTCACGGACTTCCTTACGCAGTCCTTCACCATCGCGCTGGCGGCAAAGAATGTCGCGACGCGTGGCATTAAATTGCTGCGTCAGTTGCGGATCACCGTAAACCACGCGCGCGCGAACCAGCGCCTGATGCTCCCATGTCCAGGCTTCATTGGCCTGATAATCGGCAAAAGCTTCGATGGTGCTGACCAGCATGCCGGAGGCACCGGAAGGTCGCAGACGCGGGTCAACCTCATAAAGAATGCCTGACGACGTACGGGTGCTGAATAAATGCATGATGCGCTGCGCCAGCCGCAGATAAAACTGACGCCCGTCAATGCTGCGTTCGCCATCGGTCATCACCTCCGGCGCACAGTCGAGCAGGAAGACCAGATCCAGATCCGAGCTGTAACCCAGCTCCCAGCCACCGAGTTTTCCGTAACCGACCACGGCAAAACCGCGCCCTTCACGGTGCTGAAGATGCGCTGGCTGACCGTATTTTACGACCATCTGTTCCCACGCCTGTTGCACCACAACGTCGAGAATGGCCTCCGCAAGGTAGGTTAAATGGTCACTGACTTTCATCACCGGCAATGCGCCGGAAATATCCCCGGCTGCGATGCGCAGATGCTGTGCCTGCTTGAACTGACGTACCGCTTCAAGCTGTTGTTCTTCGTCTTCCGTCGGCACCCGCATCAGATACTGACGCAGTTCGTCGCGGTACGCACCCGGCTCCACCGGCTGGTAAAGCGTGCGTGTGTCGAGCAGTTCATCGAGCAATAAAGGATGGCGGGCGAGTTGGCTCGCGACCATCGGTGAAGCGGCGCACAGGCGGATTAACTGTTTGAGCGCACCGGGGTATTCCACCAGCAGCTCGATATACGTCGTACGTGTGACGATATTGAGCAGCAACTGCATCAGGCGCTGCAATGTCACATCGGCATTTTTATAGGTACAGACCTGCGCCAGCAAACGCGGCATCAGCAAATCCAGCTGGTCGCGGCCACGCGGCCCGATCGTGCGTTTATCTACATCACGGCGGAAATCGGCAATCTGATATAAAACATGCCGTTGCGCGTTTTCGTCAAGTTGCGGCACCAGTGGCGCCAGTTCGGCAGGCTCAAGCGCATCAATCCATAAACTGCTGAACTGGGAGAGTTGCACATCATCTTCAGCATCTGGTGTGTCATCACCAATCAGCTCGTTAAACACCGAGCGCACGGCCTGCATGTGAGCATTCACTGCATCCAGAAGCTGCGGCCAGCCAGCATAATTCATCCCCCACGCCAGACGCGCCTGATTCAGTTCATCTGACGGTAAGGTTTGTGTTTGCTCGTCCGCTATTGCCTGCAACAGATTTTCCAGACGGCGCAGGAACAGATAGCTGTTACGCAACTGCAACACCTGTTCTACCGGCAACAGCCCCAGATTTTCCAGCGCCTGAAGCGTTGGCAGCAACGCACGCTGCTGCAATGCCGGTTCGCGTCCGCCACGGATCAGCTGGAATACCTGCACGATAAATTCAATCTCACGGATACCGCCTGCGCCGAGTTTGATGTTGTCTTTCAGACCCCGGCGGCGTACTTCACGAGCGATCATGCCTTTCATGTTACGCAGGGACTGGATCACGCTGAAATCGATATAACGGCGGAAGACAAATGGCATCAGCATTTTGCGCAATTCCTGACTGCTGATGTCCTCCGCCCCGCCCATCAGACGCGCTTTCACCATCGCGTAACGCTCCCAGTCACGCCCCTGTTCCTGATAATAATCCTCCAGTGCCGGGAAGCTCATCACCAGCGGGCCGCTGTCGCCGAACGGGCGCAAACGCATGTCCACGCGATATACAAAACCGTCAATAGTGGGCTGATCCAGCACTTTGATCAGCCGCTGGCCGAGACGGGTGAAGAACTGTGCATTATCCAGCTCACGCCGCCCGCCGCGGGTCTGACCATTTTCCGGATAGGCAAAAATCAGATCGATATCCGAGGAGAAATTCAGCTCGCCGCCGCCCAGTTTACCCATCCCGAGGATCAGCATTCTTTGCGGTTCGCCAGCAGCATTGACCGGCGTACCAAACTCGCGACAGCAGGCGTCGTAAAGCCAGTCGCGGGCGCTGACGATCAGCAGTTCAGCCAGTTCACTCAACTGATGAAGCGTGTCTTTCGCTTCACTGGTTTGCGCGGACTGTGACCATGCAATGCGGGTCAGAATACGACGACGCAACAGACGTAACGCTCTCATCAGCCCGGCTTCATCGGTCACCTGTGTCAGCGATTCCTCCAGCCACTGGCGGTAAAGTTGCCACTCCTGCGCCTGAGGGGGATTTTGGTCAATTTCATGCCACCACTGCGGAAAAGCCAGCAAACTGTCCGTTACGAATTCACTGCTGCTCAGCACGGACAGTTGCGCATCATCGGGAAGGGGCAGGTTTTCAGGATGTTCACGCCAGCGTTCAAGCAAACTCTGCGCATGGCTTTGCAAAACAGAAGAAAGTGGCAACATGAAGTCAGATTCCTTGCAAAAAAAAGCCCGGGCAATTTGCCCAGGCTTATCAGTCAATTAACGAGGTTGTCCGTTTAACCAGAAAGCATCCATCATCACCGCGTGAGAACGGGCCGAATCCTCCCAGGCGTGTTGCTGCTGAACGATGGCCTGTTGCAGATCGGCCCAGCCGGCAATATACGCGGCAACGTCTTTTTCAGGGTAAGCACCGGCCAGCAAATGGAAGGTAATGATCTGGCGTTTAAGGCGCGCCAGTTGGTCACGATAACCTTCTTCCGTCAGCGGCTGTGCAAAGGCTTCTTTCAGATCGGCGGCAGTGCGGCCGAGCATGATGTCAGCAAAGCGCTTGAAGGAACCGTCCATTTTTTTCGCGGATTTATCATCAATAAATGGCGCCCAGCCTGATGTTGCCAGCCAGGAAGTAAGCACTAACTTGCATTTCAGATATGTCGCGCTGTAACAGATTTCCTGAGCATCCGCCGATTTCTGTTCCAGAACCGGCACCAGATCAGTAAGTAAGGTACGCAGCTCAGAAGAGGCTTTACGCGGCACGAGTCCGCCGAACAGCACCAGAACCTGACGCACGGTTTCCACGGCCTGCAACACAGTCAGGCGCGCAGTTTTGTCGCCGCGAACCCACAATTCTTCATGATATTGCCAGTGATCCAGCGCCAGTTCGAACATCGCAGACATAGCCTGCTCAACCGTAGCTTTCGGTTTCGCTTTAAACACCGGCAGCGGTTTGATGTCACGGGCAGGATTGCCCTTTGCAAGATGATAACCACGAGCCGCCTTGCTGAAACCACCCTGCCGCAAGCCGCCGTGCGCGCCAATTTCAGCCGCCAGCGCCAGTAAATCAGCGGTGTTACCTTTTTTCAGCTCAAGTTCAATTTCAGCCAGTGGTTCGTTTAATTCGCCAGCCACCACTTCGCCCTGATCTAACCCAAGTTCGATCTCGCTTTCGCCGTAAGTGATCACCCACTTCTCGCGGGTGAAATCCGTGCGGAAGAGCGGAGCGAGTTCTTTCTGCAATGCAGCGGGTTTGCACCCTTCCGGCCAGATATCTTTCGGGAACGCGCTCAGTTTCAACACCGGCTTTTTCAGCTCAACGTTGTATTCAGGGCGCTGATGTAACCCCCCCACCACTTTGCCACCGGTTTTGATGGTCATTTCATACTGATCGTCAAAACCACGGATCCGCAGACCCATGTCATGCGAACGTAAATAGTTTTCCGCAGTCTCAAAATAGATGTTGGTCAGTTTCGAAGGCGCGGTGTGCTCGCTGTTAAAACCAGCGAGTTGCGAAGGTAATTCGGCGATTGCGGCCGGGGTGGCGATAAATTTTAATTCTATTTCTACGGTCATATGAGTCTTCACACCGATTCTTTGCTGCCAAAAGGGATTAACGCGTCGCTGCCAATTCTATCATAAGCACAGCGCGCAAGCCGCATGTTGCGGGATTGTAAGATAGTTCTCATTCCGGTTTATACATTGCGTCGTCACACTGTTGCCCTTACTATCGGTCTCCAACTTTTAGTACTTATATGAGTGCAATGGCCGGACAGTGGCGGTTGCCAGAAGACGTATCCTGATAAAACGGATCCACACTTCACGTTCCCTAAATTCACAAAGAAACGATGAAATAATGCAGAAATTACGCCTAATTGGTTTCGCTTTGCTTGGTTTAAGCATGACATGGGGCGCTCACGCTGATGAGAAGCGCTATATCTCCGACGATTTGATTACCTATATCCACAGTGGTCCAGGTAATCAGTATCGCATCGTTGGCACCCTGAATGCCGGTGAAGAAGTCACCCTGCGCAGTGTCAACGACAGCACGAAATACGGTGAGATTGTTGATTCAAAAGGTAAAACAGCCTGGATCCCGCTTGATCAGTTAAGCAATGTGCCGAGCTTGCGTACCCGCGTTCCGGATCTGGAACAACAGGTGAAAACGCTGACCGACAAGCTGACCAATATTGATTCCAGCTGGAACCAGCGCACGGCAGAAATGCAGGCCAAAGTCTCTTCCAGTGACGGCATCATCAACGGCCTGAAGAAAGAAAATCAGGATTTGAAAAATCAGCTGATCGTGGCGAAGAAGAAGGTTGACGCGGTCAATGTGCAGCTCGACGACAAACAAAGAACCATTATTTTACAATGGTTTATGTATGGCGGCGGTGTCGCGGGTGTCGGTCTGGTGCTGGGCCTGCTGTTGCCACATCTCATTCCACGTCGCAGGAAAAAAGATCGCTGGATGAGCTGACAGCTCAGCATCCTGATCGTTTCCCTAAGGCACTTCGGTGCCTTTTCGTGTTTCCATCAATCAGGAAATCTTCAGCGCAACTTTGCTATGATGAAGACAGAGTCCTTTGGCTAATTTCAGGAGTTATCGCGTGGAGATTTACCTGGTCGGCGGCGCAGTCCGAGACAGTTTATTAAACCTGCCTGTGTCTGAACACGATTGGGTGGTAGTGGGCGCGACGCCTGAATATATGCTCGAAAATGGCTATCAGCAGGTCGGTAAAGATTTTCCGGTCTTCCTGCATCCGGTCACTCACGATGAATATGCGCTGGCCCGTACTGAGCGGAAATCTGGCTCCGGTTATAACGGCTTTACCTGTTATGCCGCACCGGATGTCACGCTGGAACAGGATCTGATGCGTCGGGATCTGACCATTAATGCCATCGCCAAAAGCAACGATGGCGAACTTTTCGATCCCTATCATGGTCAGCGTGATATCGAACAACGCCTTTTGCGCCACGTTTCCGATGCTTTCGGCGAAGATCCGCTGCGGGTTCTGCGCGTTGCCCGCTTTGCTGCACGCTTCGCGCATTTAGATTTCACGGTCGCCCCGGAAACACAGGCGCTGATGCAACAGATGGCGGAAAGCGGTGAGCTGGAAGCCCTCACACCTGAACGTGTGTGGAAAGAAACTGAGAAAGCGTTACAAACGCAGGATCCGCAGGTCTATTTCCAGGTGCTGCGCGATTGTGGCGCCCTGAAAGTGCTGTTTCCTGAAATCGATGCATTATTTGGCGTGCCTGCACCGGCGAAATGGCATCCGGAAATTGATACCGGCATACATACGCTGATGACGCTGAAAATCGCCAGTACCCTGACGCCTGACGTCGATGTGCGTTTTTCGGCGCTTTGCCATGATTTGGGTAAGGCTCTGACGCCGCCGCAATTCTGGCCTGCCCATCACGGTCATGGCCCGGCGGGCGTGAAACTGGTGGAGGAACTCTGCCAGCGGCTGAAAGTGCCGACGCACATTCGTGATTTAGCGAAACTGGTCGCGGAGTTCCATGACCTGATCCACACCGTCAATAAACTGCGTCCGGAAACCTTGTTAAAACTGTTCGATACCATTGATGTCTGGCGCAAACCGCAGCGTCTTGAGCAGATGATCATGACCAGTGAAGCCGATGCGCGCGGGCGAACGACATTTGAAAATAATCCCTATCCGCAAGGCGATTACCTGCGTGAAGCCTTTGCAGTCGCCAGCAGCGTTTCAAACAAAGAGGTGCTGGATGCGGGTTTCCAGGGCATGGCTATCCGTGATGAACTGAAGAAACGCCGTACTCAGGCGCTGGCCGACTGGAAACAAACTCAGGACGTGGCGATTTAAACGCTGGCTTTATTCATAAGAAAAGCCCCGCCGGTGATTCACCGTGCGGGGCTTTTTATTGCCTCAGGGAAGCAAAAATCAGGCGATAAACACAAAATACACGGCAATTGCCACGAAGAAACGGTAAATCGCAAACGGGATAAACGAAATGCGTTTAATCACCGCCAGGAAGGTTTTAATCGCGATCAACGCAACAATGAACGCAGAGACAAACCCTGTGGCAAACATCGGTAAATCCGCCATATTCAGGAAGCTGTAGCTCTTGTACAAATCCAGAGCCGTCGCGCCCATCATCATCGGCACCGCCAGCAGGAAAGAGAACTCAGATGCCGCAAAACGGCTGATCCCCATTAACATCCCCCCACTGATGGTTGCCCCTGAGCGGGAGAACCCCGGCCAGAGCGCCAGACACTGAAAAACACCAATCATAAACGCCTGCACGTAGGTGATGTCATCCAGCCCCTCGGCACGCGGTTTTTTAGGTTTCAGCAATTCGGCAGCAATCAGCAAAATACCGCCGACCACCAGTGCATACATGACATATTTTGGCTCGAACAACGCTTTGATTTGAGAGTGCAGAAGCAGCCCCAGTACCGTTGCCGGAATCATCCCCAAAATAATATGCAATAAATTTAAACGACGAGAACCTGAGCCTTCATGAACCGGCGGTTTACCAAAATGCAAACCTATCATGTTGAACAAACGACGCCAGAACATCACGACCACGGCCAAAATTGAACCTAACTGGATAACCACTTCAAATGATTTTGAGGTATCTCCCGTAAAGCCAAGAAGATTGCCGACAATAATCAAATGACCGGTAGAAGAAACAGGCAAAAACTCGGTGAGTCCTTCAACCACCCCCAAAATAGCCGCAACAAGCAAAGAATGACTTTCGACGATCATTATCGCACCCTACCCTTTAAAAGATCCGCTGATGGGAAATATGCTTACAATACACACAATAAAAAAGCGGCATCATGCTGAGCCGCTTCAGTAAAGAAAACCCGGCAACCCGGACTTTCCTTTTAACGCTTCTTTATGACATTCAATAGACAAGCGTTTTCTAAATTGTATCCATAACAGGATTTAAAAACGCTTTCCACGCTCGATAATCACGCCGACATTCGCTGCCTGAGCAACAGCGCCCGGTTTGCTGAGCTTAATCCGAACCCACGGAGAATTAAACCGGCTCAGCAGCAATGTCGCCACCTCTTCCGCTACGCGTTCAACCAGCGCAAAATTTTGTGAAGAAACATGCCCGATCACCGCATCACTGACATCAGCATAGCTTAAACAGTCATTCACATCGTCAGTGGAGGCGGACTTTTGGTTATCCCAGGCCATTTCGATATCGAATACCAGTTTCTGTTTAATGGTCTGTTCCCATTCGTAAGCGCCAATGGTAGTGATTACATTTAGTTGCTCAATAAATACGATATCCATCACGTGATTCTCTGTTTTTGGCCCAGCCGGATACCACTTCCAGCAGAAAATGCGTATTATCCATGGATGTTGCGATTAAAACGACCCTTATTAGACGGAACGGCTTTATGAGTGCTACCGCGCTTGGAATGATTATTTTCGCCTACCTCTGCGGCTCGATTTCCAGTGCTATTCTGGTCTGCCGGGTAGCCCGTTTACCCGATCCGCGCACAGCGGGCTCAGGCAATCCCGGCGCCACCAACGTTTTACGCCTGGGTGGCCGTCTGGCCGCTGCCGCTGTTCTGATTTTCGATGTCCTCAAAGGCATGCTGCCGGTCTGGCTGGCATACCGTCTGAACATTCCGCCTATGTATCTTGGCCTGACGGCCATCGCGGCATGTCTTGGCCATATCTATCCAGTCTTTTTCCGCTTTAAAGGCGGCAAAGGTGTTGCCACGGCGTTTGGTGCTATCGCCCCCATCGGCTGGGACTTAACCGGCCTGATGACCGGCACATGGCTCCTGACCGTGCTGCTGAGCGGCTATTCGTCACTGGGTGCGATCGTCAGCGCACTGATTGCGCCATTTTATGTCTGGTGGTTCAAACCGGAGTTCACCTTCCCGGTCGCCATGCTTTCCTGTCTGATCCTGTTGCGTCATCACGACAATATTCAGCGCCTGTGGCGTGGTCAGGAAGGAAAAATCTGGGATAGGCTGAAGAAAAAACGTAAAGCGGCGAAAGAAGATAAGACCGAATAGTCAGTAAAATGCAGATTGCAGACATAAAAAAACGACCTCAGGCGGGTCGTTTTTTATTGGTTTTTTTCAGCTCAGCCTGACTGAGCGGGAGCGAGACAAGGCGTCAGGAGACCTGAAAGCGCAGCATACTTGAGTATATGAGCATTTCGGGTCGACGCAACAACGCAGTCGCAGCCCCGCTCAGACTGGCGGAAGCTCCGCTAACGGCCAGCGCGGGCGAACGGTCACACCGAGATCAGGAGTTGCACCGCTTTTCAGCCGCACCATGCCTGCATACGCGATCATCGCACCGTTATCGGTACAGAATTCAGGGCGCGCATAAAATACCTGACCGCCACGTTTTGCCATCACCTCAGACAGTTTGGCGCGTAATGTGCGGTTCGCGCTGACACCACCGGCCATTACCAGCTGTTTAAAACCCGTCTGATCCAATGCGCGTTTGCATTTTATGGCCAGCGTATCCACCACCGCATCTTCAAAAGCGCGGGCAATGTCGGCATGTGTCTGCGGGTCGCTGTCATTGCCACGAATGGTATTCGCTGCGAAAGTTTTGAGGCCGGAGAAACTGAAATCCAGCCCCGGCCGGTCTGTCATCGGGCGCGGGAAGGTAAAACGTCCGGCAACGCCCTGAGAAGCCATTTTCGACAGTAACGGCCCCCCCGGATAATCAAGGCCGAGCAATTTAGCTGTTTTATCAAAGGCTTCACCGGCAGCATCATCAATGGATTCGCCGAGCAAGGTATATTCGCCAATTCCGGTGACGCTGATTAACTGCGTATGTCCACCGGAAACCAGCAGCGCCACAAACGGGAAATCCGGCGGATTATCTTCCAGCATCGGTGCCAGCAAATGGCCTTCCATGTGATGCACCGGCACGGCAGGCACATCCCACGCAAATGCCAGAGAACGCCCGATGGTTGCGCCCACCAGCAACGCCCCGACCAGACCAGGGCCGGCGGTGTACGCCACGCCATCGATATCCTGAGCAGTCAGCCCGGCTTCTTTCAGCGCAGCCTGAATCAAGGGTACTGTTTTACGTACATGGTCACGCGATGCCAGTTCTGGCACCACACCGCCGTAATCTGCATGCAGTTTTACCTGACTATACAGTTGGTTGGCTAATAAACCGGCTTCGCTGTCATAAACTGCAATTCCGGTTTCATCGCAGGACGTTTCAATACCCAGTACTCGCATCACTCTTTCCATCATGTTTTCGCGCTAACTCGCGGCGCGCAGTTTAGCACACAAGCTTCGGCGGGTGCTGCACCGGAGTGGGAATTCCTCGCTTCGCAGGCCAATTAATGTCGAGCAATTTTGATTGATTGGTATATAATCGCCGCCCGACGCAAAACAAGCGCACAATGTTGCAGAAGGGTTGCAGAAAGCGCCTGTTTCAATTTGCCGTTATGCTTTACAAGACGACGCGAATTGGAGTAAAATTCCGCACCATTTTGAAATGTGCTGGTACAACATCAGCAAACAAACCGATTTTATCGAGGTGAGAGGCACATGCCTGTAATTAAAGTACGTGAAAACGAGCCGTTCGACGTAGCTCTGCGTCGCTTCAAGCGTTCCTGCGAAAAAGCAGGTGTTCTGGCAGAAGTTCGTCGTCGTGAATTCTATGAAAAACCGACTACCGAACGTAAACGCGCTAAAGCATCTGCAGTAAAACGCCACGCCAAGAAACTGGCTCGCGAAAACGCACGCCGCACTCGTCTGTATTAATCTTCGGGGGCAACCCCAAATCGCGTGATTTGCAATATTAAGAACGCGCAGACTGCGTAGTAGCATACGAAGGCCGTGCTTTCCGAAAGGAATGCGCGGCTTGTTCTCGTTTATAGGCTAGTGAGTAAGGGGCTTATGGCTGGGAGAATTCCGCGCGTATTTATCAATGACTTGCTGGCTCGCATCGATATCGTCGATTTGATCGACGCTCGGGTAAAGCTCAAGAAACAGGGTAAAAATTATCACGCGTGCTGCCCTTTCCACCATGAGAAAACACCCTCATTTACCGTAAATGGCGATAAGCAGTTTTATCACTGTTTCGGCTGTGGTGCCCACGGCAACGCCGTCGATTTCCTGATGAACTATGACAGGCTTGAGTTTGTCGAAAGCATTGAGGAACTGGCGACAATGCAGGGTTTGGAAGTGCCGTACGAAGCAGGCACCGGTCCGAGC
Source organism: Rahnella sp. CJA17(1/100) (assembly GCF_963881615.1). Classification (NCBI taxonomy): domain Bacteria; kingdom Pseudomonadati; phylum Pseudomonadota; class Gammaproteobacteria; order Enterobacterales; family Yersiniaceae; genus Rahnella; species Rahnella sp. CJA17(1/100). The sequence continues at coordinate 131,689 of NZ_CAWOJA010000093.1, forward strand.
CAGATGGAGCGTCATCAGCGTCAAAGCCTCTACCAGTTGATGGCACCGCTTAGCGAGTTCTATCAGCAATCACTTAAACAGCCTGCAGGGGCTCCCGCACGGGAATATCTTGCCCGGCGCGGTTTAAGTGAAGACGTCATCAGCCATTTCGCCATTGGTTTCGCCCCACCGGGTTGGGACAACGCATTAAAGCGTTTCGGTAAAAATGCCGATGATAAAGCGTCTCTGATTGATGCCGGTATGTTGGTCACCAATGACAATGGCCGCAGCTATGATCGTTTTCGCGAACGGGTGATGTTTCCTATTCGTGATAAACGTGGCCGCGTAATTGCCTTTGGCGGCAGGGTTCTCGGTGACGGTACGCCGAAATACCTGAACTCACCGGAAACCGAAATTTTCCATAAAGGCCGCCAGTTGTATGGCCTGTATGAAGCACAGTTAAAGCACCCGACGCCAGCGCGTTTGCTGGTGGTTGAAGGGTATATGGATGTCGTCGCACTGGCGCAGTTCGGCATTGATTATGCCGTTGCCTCATTGGGCACGTCCACGACCGCTGATCATATTCAGCTGATGTTCCGCAGCACAGACAACATCGTTTGCTGTTACGACGGTGACCGCGCGGGACGTGAAGCCGCATGGCGCGCACTGGAAACGGCACTGCCGTATCTCAATGATGGCCGCCAGCTGCGTTTTATGTTTTTACCCGACGGCGAAGATCCAGACACGCTGGTGCGTAAAGAAGGCAAAGAAGCGTTCGAACAACGTATGGAACAGGCGATGCCGCTGTCCACTTTCCTGTTTGATTCGCTGTTGCCGCAGGTAGATTTGAGCAGCCCTGACGGGCGGACCAAATTGAGCATGCTGGCATTGCCGCTGATCCGCCAGGTTCCCGGTGAAACGTTACGAATGTATTTGCGTCAGCAGTTAGGGAATAAGCTCGGTATTTTGGATGACAGCCAGCTGGAAAAGCTGATGCCTAAACAGGCAGAAAGTAGCAATGTCTATCAGGCGCCCCAGCTAAAACGCACAACCATGCGTATACTTATAGGGTTACTGGTACAAAATCCACAACTGGCTACACTTATACCCTCACTGCAAGGTTTGGAGCAAGCGAAGCAACCAGGACTGGATCTGTTCAGCGAGTTAGTAACCACTTGCTTAGCCCAGCCGGGGCTGACGACGGGCCAGTTACTGGAACTTTATCGCGACAATAAGTTCTACCAGCAGCTTGAAACTCTGGCGACATGGAACCACATGATCGTAGAGGACATGGTCGAGGAGGAATTTCGCGCCACGTTAGCCAGCCTGTATGACTCGATTTTAGAGCAACGGCTTGAAACTTTGATTGCAAAAGCCAGGACGCATGGCCTGAGTCCGGAGGAACGGACCGAAGTCAGTTCCCTGAATCAGGTGTTAGCGAGAAAGAGTTAACAAGTTAAATAACAAGAACATAAAAAGTAATGCGTCAGGCGTTACTACTAAAAAACGGCTTAAGTGCCGATATAAAGCGGGGCACGGCCCTGCGCAGAGCCGCCCTGGTGGGCCGCGGCACAATAAACGCCCCTAACGTTATTGTTGGCGATGTTACCCGACCGACACCAACCCAAATACTCTGAAGTGTGGATACCGTCTTATGGAGCAAAACCCGCAGTCACAGCTTAAGCTACTTGTCACCCGTGGTAAGGAGCAAGGCTATCTGACCTATGCTGAGGTCAATGACCATCTGCCGGAAGATATCGTCGATTCCGACCAGATCGAAGACATCATCCAGATGATTAACGACATGGGCATCCAGGTACTTGAAGAAGCACCGGACGCCGATGATTTGATGCTGGCCGAAAACCGCCCTGATACCGACGAAGACGCTGCAGAAGCGGCGGCGCAGGTACTTTCCAGCGTTGAATCCGAAATTGGCCGTACCACCGACCCTGTGCGTATGTATATGCGCGAGATGGGTACCGTTGAGTTGCTGACCCGTGAAGGCGAAATCGACATCGCCAAACGTATCGAAGACGGTATCAACCAGGTTCAGTGCTCCGTTGCTGAATATCCTGAAGCTATCACTTATTTGTTAGAGCAATATGACCGTGTAGAAGCTGGCGAAGTCCGCCTGTCTGACTTGATCACAGGTTTTGTTGACCCTAACGCCGAAGAAGAAATCGCACCAACTGCGACTCACGTGGGTTCTGAACTGACCACCGAAGAGCAGGATGATGATGATGAAGACGAAGATGAAGACGACGATGCTGAAGACGACAACAGCATCGACCCGGAACTGGCTCGCCAGAAGTTCACCGAACTGCGTGAACAGCATGAAGCGACGCGTCTGGTCATCAAGAAAAACGGCCGTAGCCACAAGAGCGCAGCAGAAGAAATCCTGAAGCTGTCCGATGTGTTCAAACAATTCCGTTTAGTGCCAAAACAGTTCGATTTCCTGGTTAACAGCATGCGTTCCATGATGGATCGCGTTCGTGCTCAGGAACGTCTGATCATGAAAGTGTGCGTTGAACAGTGCAAAATGCCGAAGAAAAACTTCGTCAATCTGTTCGCCGGTAACGAAACCAGCGATACCTGGTTTGATGCTGCTCTGGCAATGGGTAAACCCTGGTCTGAGAAGCTGAAAGAAGTCACCGAAGACGTACAGCGCGGCCTGATGAAGCTGCGTCAGATCGAAGAAGAAACTGGCCTGACTATCGAACAGGTAAAAGACATCAACCGTCGCATGTCTATCGGCGAAGCGAAAGCCCGTCGCGCGAAGAAAGAGATGGTTGAAGCAAACTTACGTCTGGTTATTTCGATCGCGAAGAAATACACCAACCGTGGTCTGCAGTTCCTTGACCTGATCCAGGAAGGTAACATCGGCCTGATGAAAGCCGTTGATAAGTTTGAATATCGCCGTGGTTATAAGTTCTCAACTTATGCGACCTGGTGGATCCGTCAGGCTATCACCCGCTCCATCGCCGACCAGGCGCGTACCATCCGTATCCCGGTGCATATGATTGAGACCATTAACAAACTCAACCGTATTTCCCGTCAGATGCTGCAAGAGATGGGCCGCGAGCCGACGCCGGAAGAGCTGGCTGAACGTATGTTGATGCCGGAAGACAAAATCCGCAAAGTGCTGAAAATTGCGAAAGAGCCAATCTCCATGGAAACGCCAATCGGCGACGATGAAGATTCGCATCTGGGTGATTTCATCGAGGACACCACCCTCGAGCTGCCACTGGATTCTGCAACCTCTGAAAGCCTGCGTTCTGCAACACATGACGTTCTGGCTGGCCTGACCGCACGTGAAGCGAAAGTTCTGCGTATGCGTTTCGGTATCGATATGAACACTGACCACACGCTTGAAGAAGTGGGCAAACAGTTCGACGTTACCCGTGAACGTATCCGTCAGATCGAAGCGAAAGCGTTGCGTAAACTGCGCCACCCAAGCCGCTCCGAAGTGCTGCGCAGCTTCTTGGACGATTAATCGTTCTCTGGTTGTCAGTCACGAACAGAAAAGCCCCGGCAGAAATGCCGGGGCTTTTTTATTACTGGTTTTCTAAACTGACATTAACCCAGGCAGTATTATCCGGTAATGGAATAAGCCCGCTGCTGGCCCCGGTAATACCAAATACTTTCGAGGCCGGCGAATCAGCATGCAATTCCAGATAAAACGTCTGAGCAAAACTGAGTAAAACTTCCGTACTGTCTGCTGACTCGCAGGCATCAATATAAACGTTACCCGTATAACCCGGTGGGAAAATACTTTTCACGTTTAAATAAAGCGTATCACCATTAACATAAAAGGCCTGGGCTTTATCACCGATGACCGGCCGGTCATTATCCCCCTGAAAAGCACCGTGGGAGATAATAAACAGATTTTCATTCTGTTCCAGTAACCGCAACTCAGAATGAAATATTTTATAGCTCGATTTAAAAACAGACTGGTACTTTGCCATTGAAGCACTGGCAATTTGTTCCAGTTCCGGATCATCAGTACAGACGATAAGAATCATAATATTACTCCGTAAGTAAATTAAACTGATGACTCAGCCAACAGACCAGGTGTTATCATTTTTCAGCTGAACGCTCAGGTTGTAAGTATTCGGCGCAAACTCAAGCTGCTGCTTATTGGTGATCTGACCAATATCAAGCACCTGACCCGGCGTATAATTACCAAAAGTGATCCAATAAGTTGGATGCGGTGTGAAGGTCAGGTTGATGTTCGGCTGTGCCTGAACAACAAAGGTACCCGCCCCCGACATACCGACCCCGACAGAGGCCTGATTCAGCGGTAAACTGCTGTCGTTCGTGACATACAACGTACCGTTCTTTCCGCCGGTGGTCTGTTGTTCGAATTCAAACGCCCCCTCGGAATAGCTCAGCGTCACCTGATTATTGTTCGTCAGGCTGGCAGGAAGGGTTTGAGAGGCATCGAATTTCACACCGGGGATCAGCACACCGGTTTCATCCCAAACAAAACTGTAATCAATTCCCCAGTCAAACTGCACTTTGGTTTTTGGATGTGCCACTTTGGAGAACCACGCCAGTGACATCACTTTGGGATCGGTGATATCCGGAGAGGTTTGATAAATACAAATTGCACCGGTATTTACAGAGTTATTTGCTACAGTGACAGAATATTGAGTCATAATATTTACCTTTTATATTAAAATGAATGAGAAAATAATTGTGTGTAGTCTTTGCCTTCTCTTAACTTCCTCGACCTCCTTTACAGACACGCGTTACGTGATTTAATTAGCCGAATACTTCTCATCGTAATACCAAAAGTTTGTGTGAGTAGTTTTGCCGGAATATCTTCTTTCATCGCCACTTGCATTGCTGCCCGGCGAATAGCGATAAACACCCCCCAGTTGGATGGCGTATCCAGATATCCAGAAGAATCAATTTTTTTATAAATTCTGTTATATTTATTTTGCGGGATATTAATCCCGTAGATCTGATAAAACTTCTCTGCCTCTTTGGGCATGTATATTTTTCTCCCTCCATGGAGATGAATAAAATGAAATAATCCGGCGAAACCACCATGTTCAGCAAATTCCGATGCTATCCAGGGCATCACCGACATGATGCAGACGCTGTTTTTTTCACAAAAGCTGATTAATCTTGTTTCTCTTTCTGAATGCCGGAGCGGTAGTCCTGAAAATAGTTCGAACCATTCCTCCAGATTTTCCTGTCTTTCTTCGGTTTCAACATTAGCCATATCTCCTGCTCCTGAAGAATCAAACTGCCTGACTACTTTGCTGCTCACCCCGAATGAGGCGATGGAATAAGTTTTAGTTCAGTTGAGCGCATTCACACGGGGGAAGCATTCCTCTTACATTAAATATGCAAATGTATTCAGGTGGGGTTCAGAGAGTATAAAGCTGCTTTAATAGCGAAATAATTTGGTAAATCAACCAAAACCAAGACGATTATTAATAAAATAATCATCCTGGCGAGATTTTATATCAGATGGAATAATAAGAGGAGGTGACGGGATTATGCTGTGTTTTCTAATGATAAGAATAGTTCACGGTATGCGGATACCAGTTCATCCAGCGTCGCCCGGTTCAGGCCGCTTGGGTTAGGCAGCACCCAAACTTCCGTGTCACCGATTTTCAACGCCTGACGTCCCCAGTTCACCTTACTGACGCCAAACGCTTTACTGAATGCCTGTTTGCCTAAAACAGCCAGCGCACGCGGCTGATAGTATTCAATTTTTGCCATCAACGCTGCGCCCCCTTCGCGCAACTCATCGCGAACCAGCTCCGTTGCCTCAACGGTCGGACGTTCCACCAGCATGGTGATCCCGCAATCTGTATCCAGCAAATGCTGTTCTTCTTCAGGCTTAAGTAAACGCCCGGTAAAACCCGCCTGATAGATAACCTTCCAGAAGCGGTTATTGGCATTAGCGAAATGGAAACCATGATGAGCAGTGGATAAGCCAGGATTGATGCCGCAAAACACGACAGAAAGATCCCGGGCGATAATATCTGTAATCATTATTATCCCTTAAGATGTATTTACCTGAGTTATAGGTAAAAAACGCAGTGAACACAACAGACTAAAACTGTGCACAAAACGCGCATACAAACCGAAGACATATAGACCTGTAAGCAGAGTTTACCGTATAATCCCGCACCTCGGCCCTTTAGCTCAGTTGGTTAGAGCACGCGACTCATAATCGCTTGGTCGCTGGTTCAAGTCCAGCAAGGGCCACCAAATTTTAGTTTGAGATTCAAACGATTAAGCCACTTCATACGGAGTGGCTTTTTTGTTGCGTGAATACCTGTCTTCCCCTGACTTTTACACGGATTGAGCCTCTCTCGTCATTGACCCCATTCGCCCTGCATATAATAATGATAACCATTAACATTAAAAATTCAGGAATGGATCCAATGACAAGGGCTGGTTTTCGCCGTTTTTCAGGGATGGTTGCGCTGTTGTTATCGCTGCTTGTCGCCACGCAGGCTTTCGCAGAAGGCTGGCCACGGCAAGTTATGACCTCAAAGGGAAGCATCACATTACAACAGCCGCCGCAGCGGATTGTCTCCACCAGCGTCACCGTCACCGGCACATTGCTGGCGATTAATGCGCCGGTCATCGCCAGCGGAGCGACTGCGCCCAATAATCGGGTTTCCGATGCTCAGGGCTTTTTCCGCCAGTGGGGCGATGTCGCGAAACAACGCGGTGTGCAGCGGCTTTATATCGGCGAACCGAATGCTGAAGCCATTGCCGGACAGGCACCGGATCTCATCATTATTGCCGCCACAGGCGGGGATTCCGCACTGAAACTCTATGATCAGCTGTCGGCCATTGCGCCGGTCATGGTGGTCAATTACGACGATAAAAGCTGGCAGGAACTCGCCACCGAATTAGGCCGGGCGACGGGTAAAGAAACCGATGCCTCCAAGGTTATCGCGCAGTTTTCAGCCCGTGAAGACAGTCTGAAAAAAGCGATACATTTGCCACCGCAGCCGGTGTCCGCGCTGGTTTATGGATCAGATGGCAAAAGCGCCAATCTGTGGACGCCCGCGTCACCGCAAGGTCAGTTGCTCCGGCAGTTAGGATTCACTCTCGCGCCGGTTCCGCTGAATTTCGCCGCCAGTTACAGTCAGGGCAAACGCCATGACATCATCCAGCTTGCCGGTGAGAAAATGCCGGAGGCGATGAACGGCCAGACGCTGCTGTTATTTTCCGCCAGTCAGCCTGATGCACAACGGCTGCTGACCAATCCTTTTCTGGCGAAGTTACCTGCCGTGCAGGCCGGGCACGTGTATGCCATGGGTGACGACACGTTCAGGCTCGATTATTACAGCGCCAGCAACATGTTGAATCAGCTTGAAAAACTGTTCGTAACTCACTGATGTCCCGCTCAATAAAAAATCTCACAGCGCTGTTGGTTGCCTTGTTTTTGCTCTGCCTGATGATGGCGCTGAGTCTGGTGCTGGGCGAGAAATCGCTGTCGTCCGGCACCGTGATGTCAGCGCTTAACGGCCAGTGCACAGGGGCGGACTGTGTGATTGTCACCGATGCCCGTGTGCCGCGCACGCTGGCCGGTTTGCTGGCGGGGATGGCGCTCGGATTATCCGGCGCACTGATGCAAATCCTCACCCGCAATCCGCTGGCTGATCCCGGTATTCTTGGCGTTAATGCGGGTGCGGCTTTCGCGGTGGTTATCGGTATCGCCTTTTTTGGCGCAACGGATGTCAGCCACTATTTGTGGTTCGCGTTTGCCGGTGCCTTGCTGGCAACATTGCTGGTCGCCATGATCGGCGCGCTGGGACGCGGAAAGCTGGATCCGGTACGCCTGACCCTGGCGGGCGTCGCGCTCGGCGCTGTGCTGGAAGGCATGTCTGCGGGGATTTCCCTGCTCAACCCGACCGTCTACGATCAGTTGCGATTCTGGCAGGCTGGCTCGCTGGATATCCGCAATATTACCGTGATTAAAACCATCACACCGCCGGTGACTTTTGCGGTTGCCCTGAGCTTACTGATGACCCGTTCCCTGAATAATCTGTCGATGGGCAACGAACTGGCGACGGCACTCGGCACCAAAATCGCCACCACGCAGTTGCTGGGATTACTGGCGATTACGTTGTTGTGCGGCAGCGCCACAGCGGCTGTCGGCCCCATCGCCTTTGTCGGCCTGATGGTGCCGCATATGGCGCGCTGGATCTGTCGTGCGGATCCGCGCTGGATGCTGCCGTGGACGCTGGTGTTAACCCCGACGCTGTTGCTGGCAGCCGATATCGCCGGGCGTTTTCTGGTGACCGGAGAATTGCGGGTTTCCGTGGTGGTCGCCTTTATCGGCGCGCCGGTGCTTATTTTCCTGGTACGCCGTCCCGGTGGATTACACAGAGGTTAACCATGAGCCAGACTCTTACAGAACCTCGCCCGCTGAAAAAACCTTTGCTGCTGTCGCGCCCCTTTCTGACCGCCTGCGGACTGGTGTTATGCCTGATCCTGCTGGCGGTTTACGCGCTGGGTAGCGGGACACTGGCACTGACGCCGTCGCAGGTTGTCGGCGCCCTGCTCGGCGACGGGCCGAAAAACCTGAGCATTATTGTCACGCAATGGCGTCTGCCGCGCGTGGTGATGGCGATGGTTCTCGGTGCCGCACTCGGCATCAGCGGCGCGATTTTTCAGTCGCTGCTGCGCAATCCATTGGGAAGTCCGGACGTTATCGGTTTTAACACCGGCGCGTATACCGGCGTTCTGCTGATTATCGTGTTGTTCAATGGCGCTGCGGGCGACCTTCTCCCCGGCGCGATGGCAGGCGGCGTCGTGACCGCACTGGTGGTATACGCCCTGGCGTGGCGTCAGGGCATCGAAACGTTCCGCCTGATTATCGTCGGTATCGGCGTACGGGCGCTGCTGATTGCGGTCAATACCTGGCTGATTATTCACGCCTCGCTGGAATCGGCGCTGACGGCTGGCTTGTGGAATGCTGGTTCGCTCAATGGCATAACATGGGAGAAAAGCCTGCCGGCGACCGGGATGATTATCGTCGCCTGCATGCTGGCGCGTTGCTTATCCGCTCCGATGCGGTTGCTCGAAATGGGCGATAATGCCGCCTGTGCGCTGGGCGTACCGGTAGCGCGTTCACGTTTATTGCTGATGCTGGCGGGCGTGGCGTTGACCGCCGCGGCCACCGCGCTGGCCGGGCCAATTTCCTTTATTGCGCTGGTGTCACCGCAAATTTCGCGTCGTCTTTGCGCCAGCCAGCAGCACGCTTTATTTTTCGCGGCGCTGACCGGCGCGCTGCTGTTGCTCGCCGCCGATGTCACTGCACAACGGCTGTTCACGCCCTATCAGTTACCCGTAGGCGTGCTGACCGTCAGTCTGGGCGGCATTTATCTGATTGGGTTGCTGATCCGGGAGTCGCGACGCTCATGAATACTGAACACTCTTCCCCTTTGTACGCGAAAGATCTGACGCTGGGTTACGATAAAAAAATCGTCGCCCGCGAACTCTCCGTCTCTATCCCTCAGGGAAAACTCACCGTGATTATCGGGCCGAATGCCTGCGGTAAATCCACATTATTGCGCACGCTCAGCCGCCTGATGCCGCCGCAATCCGGCACGGTATTTCTCGACGGTAAGCTGATTGGCGATTACGGCACCCGGGACGTGGCGAAACGCCTCGGCCTGCTGCCGCAAAGCTCAACGGCACCGGGCGATATCAGTGTGGCGGATCTGGTGGCCCGCGGGCGTTACCCGCATCAAAGCCTGTTCAGCCGCTGGACAGCACAAGATACGCTGGCGGTGAACGACGCCATGCACGCAACGGGAGTATTCGAACTGGCGGAAAGCACGGTGAATTCACTTTCCGGCGGACAGCGCCAGCGGGTGTGGATAGCCATGGTGCTGGCGCAACAAACGCCGTTGTTATTGCTGGATGAACCGACAACCTGGCTGGATATCGCGCATCAGATTGATTTGATGGAACTGATGTGTCGCCTGAATCAGGAAAACGGCCGCACGCTGGTGGTGGTGTTGCACGACCTGAATCAGGCATGTCGTTACGCCGGGCATCTGATTGCCATGCGCGATGGAAAAATACTGGCTGAGGGCGCACCGGCAGACATCGTCACACCGGCACTGATCGAACAGGTTTTCGGGCTGCGCTGCGCCATTATCGACTGCCCGGTTTCGCATACACCGTTAATTATCCCGCTGGGTAACGGTTGAATCTCCGGCGCTGCACGGCTCTTCGTTCCACAGGTATTGAAGGCCATCGGCTAATCCGCCGCGCCAGCTCAGCGTATCGTGACCGGCATCGACCACGCGATAATGCACGCTGTTTTTGGTGCGGCTCAGCAGCTCATCCATCTGATTATTCACCTGATAAATCAGTCGTTCATTGCTGCCCGCTTCCATGAAAATTTTCAGATGGCTGGCAGCCCCCAGCCCGTTACTCACCTCACGCAGTAACAAATCCGCCTCGTCAGGATTTTCATCCTGCTGCGATTTATTACGTCGCGGCCACCAGAAAGAACCGGACTGACTGAGTACCAGACCGAAGCGCTGCGGCCAGTGCAAACCGGCGTACAACGCTGACAGCCCGCCAAAGCTCTGCCCCGCCACCACTGTTTTGTTCGCATCGCTGCTGTGCGGTGCGAGCGTCGCCACGGCGGGCAATAACTCCTCCTGAACGGCCAGCCAGAAATCTGCATTACAGGTCAGTTCGCGGCTGCGGGTCTGTGTATCGATCACATCAATCAGCACGTAGACGGCCTGCGGCAATGTGCCTTCCTGCGTCAGTTGCATCAGCGGCTGCCAGACCGGCATCTGCTGCGCCCAGAACTGGCCGTCGAGCAACAGCGCCAGCGGGCGCGATGCCGGATCCTGGCTTTCGCCGGTGGTGTAGATCCAGACCTTGCGCCGGTTGCCCAGACGCGCACTGTTCCACTGATAGGTTTGCAGTTTTGCCGGTTTCTGTGGCAACGCGGCACCGTGGAGATCAAACTCCCGCCAGGCAGGCTGCGGCAATGCGTCGGGCATATGCAACGGCGACAGAGCGTGAGATTTCGCCCCCGGCCACGGCTGATTCGGATTCAGCGGGTCATAAATCGCATGGGCGAACATATCTTTCCACCATTCCCGCGCAGCCAGCATGGCGGTATAAGCATCGGGATCCTGCGGGAACTCTCTGCCGGGCCCGGTGCGCGGGATCAGGCTGTAGCTGCCGCGCCAGCCGGAGCGCAGCGTAATACTCAGCGACCAGACATCGGTTCCCGCAAGTCTTTGCAGACTTTGCGGCGGTAAAGACTGATGGTGATCGGTGATGCCGTTGATGTTGATCCACACCCGCTGGAAATCCGATGTCGCCTCACTGCCCTGCGGATCCCGCCAGAAGAACGTCACGTTGCATACGTCATCATTCAGCCGTTCGATCAAGGGTGAACCCTGCGCTTTAATGTCTTTCCACCATTCAGCACTTCCCGCCTGAGAGCTTGCTAACATCGCCTGCGCGGTGGGTTTTTCCGGAAACTGCGATTTCATCATGTTTACGCTTTACAGTCTTTTGGCAGTGAGAGAAGGCATAATTTGCAGAATAATTGACCTGCTTCCTGCAAATTATGAATGGGAATCGTATTGATAATTGTTTGCATTTGCAATAGTGTATTACCGCCCGTAAACGGGACGATAAAAATACACACACAACAGGCCATCCTCCTGTTCACTAAATCTGTTTTGCAGGAACGGATGGATTTCAGGGCAGAATCCACTATGAAAAGCAGGCTACCACACTATTCTCTGGCAACCTTAATCGGGCTGGGATCAGCACTTTCTTTGCCCGTCAGCGCGGCAGAAAGCACCACAACCCGCACAACAGACGCCAGCCAGAACACCGCAGAAACACCGGAAGACACCAGCGACACACTGGTTGTCACCGCCGCACAGCAAAACCTTCAGGCTCCCGGCGTTTCCACCATCACTTCTGATGAAATCCAAAAACGCCCTCCGGCACGCGACATCAACGAACTTATCCGCACCATGCCCGGCGTAAACCTTACCGGCAACTCTACCAGCGGCCAGCGCGGTAATAACCGCCAGCTCGACATCCGGGGTATGGGCCCGGAAAATACCTTAATCCTGATCGACGGTAAGCCGGTGAACAGCCGCAACTCAGTGCGTCAGGGCTGGCGCGGTGAGCGTGATACCCGCGGCGACACAAGCTGGGTTCCGCCCGATATGATTGAGCGCATCGAAGTGATCCGCGGCCCGGCGGCGGCGCGTTACGGTAACGGCGCGGCGGGTGGCGTGGTGAACATCATCACTAAAAAAGACACTCAGGAGTGGCACGGTTCCTGGAATACCTATCTGAACGCACCACAACATAAAGATGAAGGCTCGACCAAACGTACCGATTTCAGCCTCTCCGGCCCGCTCAACGATCAGTTCAGTTTCCGCCTGTTCGGTGGCTACAGCAAAACGCAGGCTGACGCGCAGTACATCAACGACGGTCATCAGTCTGAGCGTACCGGCACCTATGCCGACACCGTTCCGGCAGGTCGCGAAGGCGTGATCGATAAGAATATCGACGCCCTGTTGCACTGGGATTTTGCCCGTATGCAGTCGCTGGAATTTGAAGTGTCCAACAGCCGTCAGGGCAACCTGTACGCAGGCGACACGCAGAACACCAACACCAGTGATTTGGTGAAAAGCATGTACGGTGAAGAGACTAACCGCATTTACCGCCAGTCCTACTCGGTGACCTACAAAGGCGCATGGGATAACGGTGTGACCACCAACAACTACGTGCAGTACGAAAAAACCCGTAACTCGCGCATGGATGAAGGGCTGGCGGGCGGTACCGAAGGCATCTTCTCTGACGAAGACTTCAACACCATCGCTCTGGGCGACATTCTGGCGCACAGCGAAGTCAGTATTCCGTTTGAGCTGGGCGTGCCGCAAACCGCGACGTTCGGCACGGAATGGAACCAGCAGAAGATGAAAGATCCGTCTTCCAACACGCAGGCTATGCTCGGCGGCGCGATTGCCGGTACCGACAGCACCAACCGCAGCCCCTATTCTCAGGCAGAGATTTTCTCGCTGTTTGCCGAAGATAATATTGAGCTGACCGACAGCACCATGCTGGTGCCGGGTCTGCGTTTCGACCATCACTCCATTGTCGGCAATAACTGGAGCCCGTCGCTGAACCTGTCTCAGGAACTGGGCGACGATTTCACCCTGAAAATGGGTATCGCCCGCGCCTATAAAGCGCCGAGCCTGTATCAGACCAACCCGAACTACGTGCTGTACAGTAAAGGTCAGGGTTGTGCGGCCAGCGGCGGCGGTTGTTATCTGGTGGGGAATAAAGATCTGGATGCGGAAACCAGCGTTAACAAAGAGATCGGACTGGAATTCCACCGCAACGGTTATCAGGCGGGCGTGACCTATTTCCGCAACGATTATCGCAACAAAATCGAATCCGGTTATCTGCCAACCGGCACGTCCTCCACCGGCACAACTGATGTATATAAATGGGAAAACGTGCCGAAAGCCGTGGTTCAGGGGCTGGAGGGCACGCTGAATATTCCGGTCAGCAGCACCGTTTCCTGGAATAACAACGGCACGTACATGATTGAAAGTAAAGACAAAGAGACCGGCGATTATCTGTCGATCATCCCGGAATTTACCATCAACTCCACGCTGAGCTGGCAGGCGACGGAAGATCTCTCTCTGCAATCTACCCTGACCTGGTATGGCCGTCAGAAGCCGAAGAAATACAACTACAAGGGTGAAGCCGTCACCGGCAGTGAGAAGAATGAAGTCAGCCCGTATTCTGTGGTCGGCATGAGCGGCACCTACACCGCGACCAAAAATGTCAGCGTCACGGCGGGTATTGATAACGTCTTCGACAAACGCCAGTTCCGTGCGGGTAATGCCCAGACTGTGGGTAATGCCACCACCGGCGCCTATATGTACGGAGCAGGCGCGGCCACCTACAACGAGCCGGGCCGCACGTTCTATATGAGCCTGAATACGCACTTCTGAGTATGTTGCCCGCATAAAAAAAGCCACCTGCAAAGGTGGCTTTGTTGTTTCTGAAACCTGACTTTGGGCTTACAGCACGCCCTGCGCCAGCATGGCATCAGCGACTTTGACGAAGCCTGCGATATTGGCGCCACGGACATACTGCGTCTGCTGGCTTTCGCCGCCGTATTCGACACACGACTGGTGAATATCCAGCATGATGTGACGCAAACGCGCATCCACTTCTTCGGCTTTCCAGCTCAGACGCGCAGCGTTCTGCGCCATCTCCAGCCCTGACGTTGCCACGCCACCGGCGTTCGCCGCTTTGCCCGGTGCGAACAACACGCCCGCGTCGGTGAACAAATCCGTCGCTTCAATCGTCGTTGGCATATTCGCGCCTTCGGCTACCGCTTTCACGCCATTGGCGATCAGCACGCGTGCCGCATCCGCATCCAGTTCATTTTGCGTGGCGCAAGGCAGCGCGATATCCACCGGCACGTTCCACGGCTGCTGGCCCTCGAGATAGGTCAGCCCGATTTTTTGCGCGTAATCGGCTACGCGGCCATCGCGGCTGGCTTTGATTTCGGTCAGCAGCGCCAGTTTCTCAGGAGTAAAGCCTGCTTCATCGACGACAGTACCGTTAGAATCTGACGCCGTAATCACCCGTGCGCCCAGTGACATGGCTTTTTCAATCGCATATTGCGCGACGTTACCGGAGCCGGATACCGCCACGCGCATGCCTTCGAAATCCAGGCCATGGCGTTTAAGCATCGATTCAGTGAAATAGATCAGGCCATAACCTGTGGCTTCCGGGCGGATGAGACTGCCGCCGAACGACAACCCTTTGCCGGTGAACACGCTGGCAGTGTTGTTGGAGAGTTTTTTCATCATCCCCGCCATATATCCCACTTCACGCCCGCCGACGCCGATATCCCCCGCAGGCACATCGGTATCCGGCCCGAGATGACGGTACAGTTCCAGCATCAGCGCCTGACAGAAACGCATGATCTCGCCTTCGCTTTTGCCTTTCGGATTGAAATCACTGCCGCCCTTTCCGCCGCCCATTGGCAACGTGGTCAGGGCATTTTTAAAGGTCTGCTCAAAACCGAGGAATTTAAGAATCGATAAATTGACCGACGGATGGAAACGCATGCCGCCTTTATACGGGCCGATGGCCGAGCTGAACTGTACACGCCAGCCACGGTTCACCTGCACCTGATTTTTGTCATCCACCCACGCGATACGGAACTGAATGACACGTTCCGGCTCCACCAGACGTTCGAGTAAAGCAGAACGGCGGTATTGCGGATTTTGTTCGAGGAAAGGCCATAGCGTGGTCATAACTTCACGTACGGCCTGGGAGAATTCGACCTGATGCGGGTCGCGTTGCTGAACTGAGGATAAGAACTGTTCGAGGGATTGAATCTGATCCATTAAGGTAAAACTCCGTTTGTAAGTGATGTTGTCTTTTTTATTTACTGCTTATTTTTTGACTATGCATCGACTGACAAGCGGACATCAAGCAATTTATTTCCCAATAAAAACCCTAAGATTTACGACCTTCCAGCTTCAGTAACAACAACTTGTTGTCCAGTCCGCCAGCAAAGCCGGTTAATTTCCCGGAAGCACCAATCACCCGGTGACACGGCGCCACGATAGAAATCGGGTTGCGGCCATTGGCCGCGCCCACGGCACGAACCGCTTTCGGGCGACCGATACGACGGGCGATCTCACCGTAGCTGCGCGTTTCACCAAACGGAATTTCCAGCAACGCCGCCCAGACTTCTTTCTGGAATTCGGTGCCGGTGAAATCGAGTTCCAGCTCAAAACGGGTACGCTTACCGGCAAAATATTCGTTCAGCTGTTGTTCGGTTTTCAGCAAGATCGGAAACGACGGGTCTTCAATCATATCGCCCAACGGCACGCGCCCGTCGATTTCACATTCCCACAAAATGGCGGTCAGCTTATCGCCTTTCGCCGCCAGTGTGAGTAACCCGACCGGCGATGCCATCCGCTTGAATCTGTTTTCCATCAGTCCCTTCCTCTGCAAGTTTTACGCCCCACACTTTACCGGAAAGGCAGGAACTGACGAAAATTATTTCAGGCCCAACTGTGCGCGAAGTTCCGCTTTCGCCGCGTCGAATTCGGTTTTGAAATCTGGCTGTTCTTCCATTTTTTGCGCGATCAGTGCAGCACCGGTGCGGCTCATCACGGTATCAGAACGGTAATGGAAACCCGCTACCAGACGGTTTTCGGCGTAACCGGCCGCCCGGGTGAACAGCGCGTTGCGTTTTTCCGGCACCATTTCGCCCAGCACCGTCGCCATCAGATAGCCGATAGTGGAATGACCGGAAGGCCATGAGCCGGATTTGGATTTTTTCAGCAGCGGATGAATTTGTTCATCGAGCATATAAGGACGCGGGCGGTTAAAGGCTTTCTTGGCGTGATCGTCCACCACGTCTTCGGTCGCCACAATACGATCAAACAGCGCAGCGGTTTTCGGCAGTTTCGCAGCATCAAAGTCCGGCCCCATCACATCGGCAAAACGCCAGACGTTTTCTTCAGCATCAGCAATCGCCGCTTTTTCCTGCTCCGGCGTACGGGTGGCCTGAATTTCCAGCAATTCTTTCAGTTCCGCTTTGGTCTGCGCCGAATCATCCGCCGGTGGAGCGGGCAGATATTTCGTCAGATCCAGTTCCTGGCTGGTGATAAAGGGTTTGGCTTCGTCAGCCGCCTGAACGACAAAAGTGGAACCGAGGGTGAAAAGCAGCAGAGCAACGAGGGACTTACGCACGGGAAAATTCCTGATATTAGTTTGAATATCAGGAGAGTAGAGAACAAGTGTGACGCTTAAATGACAAACATCAGCCGAGCAAACCGAGTTTTCCGGTCAGCTTGCGCACCACTTTCTTTTTACCCGCCAGCGCAATCCCCAGCAGTTGCAGGTTGTCCGTCGGCACAACAGACACCGCTTCGCGAAACGCGGCGTAATCCGTGGTTTGCTGTCCTTCGACCGGAAAAATAATCCCGTCCATTTCGTCATCATTAAGCAGGTGCTGATGAAGGTGCGTGAGCTGTTCGCTGTCGGCAACCAGCACGCTGATGCCAATCGGGATCAGCCCCGGATGCACGCGGTTATCAGCGTCAATCAGCGGCTCGCCCACCAGCGACGGATGGCGTTGCCCGAGCGTCAGGGCCAGCACGGCGGCGGCATTGGCGGCATGTCCGGCGGCAAGTTGCTGGTTGATGACAATCACGCAGCGTTCCGGTGACGAAGGCAGAATGGTTACAGGCGTATTCATGATGGCAGGCTCCGGTTCAGTTGAAACATGAGCTTAACCCGTCACTTTTTCTCAATCTGGAAGATTTGTGCACAGACGCCGGTAATGTGCTGGCGTGAGCTGATAGGCGCGGCGGAACCAGCGCCCGAGATGGCTCTGATCAGCAAAACCTAAATCAGCCGCCACGTCAGCCGGTGTGCGCCCGAGCGCCAGCCCTTCACGGGCGCGCGTCAGTTTCAGCTGAATAAGATAGGCGTGCGGCGGCAATCCGAATTCAGCTTTAAACGCACGGCTGACCACAAAGCGGCTTTCGCCGGTCGCCGCTGCCAGTTGTTCGAGGCCGATGTCTTCGTGCAAGTGGGCATGCAGATATTCCCGCGCCTGATGCGCCACCCGCGACCAGGGCGCATGCCCCTGAAGTCGCGGTGGCTGCCAGGTGAGATGGCCACCCAGTGCACAGAGCAAGCCGTCGAGCGCGGTCTGGCGGACAATGCGCAGGTCTTTGCCGTGCAGCGCCTGAAAAGCCCGTGACGTCGCCTGCGCCAGTTGCGGATCCTGCGCTAAGGTATTTTCGAAACTCGGATCACCGGCCGGAGAAAGGGAATCGCGCCGTGCCGCCAGCTCGCGGCTCAGCCATTGCGGATCGAGATACAACATGTGATAGGTAAAACCGCCGGGCTGCACCGCATCGCCGTCATGGATTTCGCCCGGTTCGAGCATAAAGACTTTGCCCGGCAGGCTTTGATGTTTCTGGCGGCGACAACTGAACTGCTGCAAACCGTACTGAGTGACACCGACCAGATAACTGTCATGCCAGTGGGGATCGTACGCATGGCCTTCGAAATGGGCGTGGATCGTCTCGATCCCGCTGTCTTTATCTTTCGATAAGTCGACCCAGTTTGCAGACGCCATACATCCCCCGCTGAATGAATTAACAACAGGGTAACAAATAGGCGGAGTGAATAAAACTCGGGCGGCTCCCTCCCCTGCGAAGGGGAGGGCTGGGGTGGGGTATTAAGTTCAAAATCAAAAAGTTAAAGTTTTCTTCAACAAGGGGTTAGCCATTAAAACCCCCTCCCGGCCTCCCCTTCGCAGGGGAAGGAGCTGAAAAAACTGCCAGCTTCTTCTCGGGGGAGGCGCTAAGAAAACTCAGTGCTTCACGCTTTCAATAAAGGTTTTACGGGCGGTTTTGGAACCCAGACGTTCGGCTTCGTCCAGCAGTTTCAGGGCTTTATCGACGTCCCCTGCTTTCACTGCTTTCTTAATCGCATCGTTAAAGTAGGTTTCTGAATCGCTGAGCATTGGCTCGCTCGGTTTGGCCGGAGCCGCCGCAGGTGCAGGCGCTTGTGTGCTGCCGACCACCACGGGTGCTGCCGCTGCCGGTGCGGAAGACGGGAAGATCTGACCAATCATCACGTTACCGGTTTTCTGCTCGGCAGTGACTTTCAGGCTCAGTGTGCCGGTCGGGGTATGACGGGCAATCGGATCCGGGATATCCGGCACCGCGTTACCCACGCCAGCGGCGAAGGCTTTCGCCGGGTTCACCATCTGCGTGGTCTCAGCTAAGTCCTGACGGGTGGTATACACCAGCAGATAAATTTGTTTCTGACCCAGTGCCGGTGTCAGTTTCAGTGTGCCTTCCAGACGGTCGCTGGAGACGATACCCGGTTTCTGATACGGGAAATAGCTGGAAGGGTAAAACGCAGCCGGACGCATCTGCTCATCCAGCACCAGAACATTTGGCGCATACACGGTTTTACCGGTCGCAATACTGGTCAGCGTAATTTCAAGCGAACCCCGGTCAGCAGGTAAAGCGAATGCCCCGACGGCGCCCTGAATCTCACCCTGATTAATTTCAGCGCTGGACGTACCCAGCGTTACATCCTGCGTCACTGGCGGAACCAGCGGCGTCCATGAAAGGTTGCGTAAGGTCTGGCTGGAAATAGCCGGTGCCGTATTCGCATCATTTTGCGCAGCGTTCACCACCGCAGGGGCAGCAGCCAACAGGCTCAGCGACAAACACAGTGACAGCAGATTCTTTTTCATTATTGTTTCCTTTGAAATCACCATGAAGGCTGGCGGTCATCAGCGATAATCCGCCAGCCAGCACATCTTCTTTACTGCGTTTTTTTAAAGCTTACATTGCCATTTTTCCAAACTCTTTCGGGTTGCCGGAAGGCGGCAAGCGTCCAAGTCCCCGGGAGCGTAGACAACTACGTGACCGGGGCGAGGATGCGCAGCCAACGCATCGGCAGCGCGAAGGAGGAAGGAAAAATTTACCACCAGATTTCCATCTGGGCGCCGAAGGTGACTTCGTCGTCATTACCACGGCTGAAGGTACGGGTGCTGGTATCGTTCATCGCTAAGCCATTGCTTGCGCCGCTGTCAGTGTCGTAGCCCCATTTCTCATCCCAGTTCGCATAGGTTGCGAACACACGGATGGCCGGACGTGACCAGATGCTGTCGCCCGCCTGCCATTGTTGCGCCAGGGTGACTTTGTACTGACCGTTTTTGTCGCCGGTACGCTGGGATTTCACGTTGTCGTAACCGACTTCCAGCAAGGTGCTCATGATCGGGGTCCATTTGTACATCGGACGGACACCGACGGTGTACCAGGTGGTGCCGTTGTTGTTATCGCGGTCAACGTCCTGATACATCGCCACGTACATCAGGCTCCAGGTGTCGTTGAAGTCGATAGCACCGTGGTCGAGCACACGCACCATGCTGCCGTTGTTGTTGATGGCGGCACCATTCGAGTGACCGTTCGCCGCGCCCTGGCCCGGATCCGTCATGGAATCTGCGGCATATTGCAGCACGAATTTGTTATAGCCGTTGTAAATACTTTGCGTATGTTCCGCAGTGACCAGGAAGCCGTCTTTGGTCGCGTCGTCAGCCAGTGAATAACCATCACGCGCGTTAGCACGGCCGTAATCCACCCCTAACTCCAGCACACCGCCCGGGTTAGTTTGCAGGCCTGCCAGACGCACGTCGAACACGTCGTTGGAGGTAGGCACTTCATTACGCTGGTCAGCGATATAACCGTATGAACCGCCGCTTTCGGTGTTACGGGTGGCGGCCAGAGACAGTTTACCGAAGCCCAGATCGATATCTTCCAGGCCCGCACCAGGACCTGAAATATCCCAGTAGTAGAAGTCGATCATGTGAACGTCATGACGTTGGTAGAAACGCTTACCGGCCCACATAGTCGAACCCGGCAGCCATTCGATCAGGTTCTTACCCTTCACGTTTGCTTCGCGGAAAGCCGGATCGGTTGACTCCCAGTCGTTCTGTTGAGAAACGGAATACGCCACGTTGGTGTCGAAGTAGAAGCTCTTATCCCCTTCTTTCCACACTTCCTGACCCAGTTTCAACTCTGCATACGTCTCACATTCGTTACCGAGACGGTATTTGCTGTCTGCACCTGTCGCTTTGAAACATTGCTGCTCGCCGCCGCTGCCGGTCCAGCCAATACCCGAACGGGCATAACCTGTGAAATCCACCGCCATCGCTTGTGTAGAAAGGATGCCAGCAGCCACTGCCAGCGCCAGGGAAGAACTACGCATTGTGATCATCATTTTCTCCTGTAGGGGATCGCGTGCTTTCAAACACCAGGTTCGGGGTGTAACCGGCGACATGCCGTTCCGTCTTCGCGGAACAGATGGCAGCGGTGTGGCGGCAAACCGATGGCGAATGTTGCACCTTCTTCTACCAGCACCACGTCGTTCTGGCGGTACACCAGGTTCTGACGAATTGCCGGAATTTGGATGTGGATCTGTGTTTCGTTACCCAGTTGCTCGACGACCTGCACTTCGCCGGAAAGCGTCACTTCAGCGACGTCGCTTGGCAGAAGATGTTCAGGGCGAATACCCAGTGACAGGTTGCTGCCGACTTTCACGTCGGTCCCTTCCACCGGCAGCCAGACTTGCTGGCGGTTCGGCAATTCGACCTGTACGCGCGCAGGTTCAGCAGCGGTGACTTTCACCGGCAGGAAATTCATTTTGGGTGAGCCGATAAAACCGGCGACAAAGCGGTTGGCAGGATAGTGATACAGCTCGAGCGGCTTACCGACCTGCGCGATATGCCCGGCATCGAGCACCACGATTTTGTCGGCCAGCGTCATCGCTTCGACCTGATCGTGGGTCACGTAAATCATGGTGCGTTTCAGGCGCTTATGCAGACGTGAAATCTCAATACGCATCTGCACACGCAGCGCAGCATCTAAGTTAGAAAGCGGTTCATCGAGCAGAAAAACCGTCGGCTCGGCAACCAGCGTACGGCCAATCGCCACGCGCTGACGTTGTCCGCCGGAAAGCGCTTTCGGGCGTCTGTCCAGCAAATGCGCCAGTTGCAACACTTCGGAAACCTGATTCACCCGTTGATTGATCTCGGCTTTTTTTGCCCCCGCCAGCTTCAGGCCGAAGGACATGTTTTCTGCCACAGACAGATGCGGATACAGCGCATAAGACTGGAACACCATGCCGATACCACGATCGGCGGGCGGCACTTCATTCATGCGTTTATCGCCAATCTTCAATTCACCGGACGTGATGTCTTCCAGGCCTGCAATCATGCGCAGCAGAGTGGATTTACCACAGCCCGACGGCCCGACGAACACCACAAACTCGCCTTCTTCTATTTCCAGGTTGATGTCGCTGGAAATCACGGTGTCGCCAAAGGCTTTGTACACGCTGTTAAGGGAAACGCTCGCCATCCTGAACTCCTGTACTTGCTGCCAGCGAGAAAACTCAATGCAACGAAGAGTGAAGGATTAGCCGGTAACCGTAATCATCCGTAACAAAGTTTTTCATGGGGGAGGAGCAGGGAGGATGACGATTCACCGCAACCGGATGAAAGTTCACAGCAAAAATCAAATTCGTGATCTGAATGGCAAAAAACGAACCATATTTTTGAGTGATGAACCACATAACGCCTGAGAGTGTCGGTGGGATCACATTCTGAGAGGTGGGGGCGTAGAGGGGGGGATGATGAAGCTGTGACAGGTTAAATCCACACTGGCGTCGTACCCTGTCTTTTCCGTCTCAGACGATAAAAAAACCGACTACAAAAGGATTGGATTATGACCCTCAGCATTAAAAAGATTGTTAAACACACACTGGCACTCTCGGCGCTGGCTACGCTGGTGTTGTCATCTTCCGCGTTCGCCAAAATAGAAGAAGGAAAGCTGGTCATCTGGATCAACGGTGACAAGGGCTATAACGGCCTGGCGGAAGTCGGTAAGAAATTTGAAAAAGACACCGGCATTAAAGTCACGGTAGAACATCCGGACAAGCTGGAAGAAAAATACCCGCAAGTGGCAGCCACAGGCGGCGGCCCTGACATCATCTTCTGGGCGCATGACCGTTTTGGCGGCTACGCACAATCCGGTCTGCTGGCTGAAATCAGCCCGGACCAGACCTTCAAAGACAAACTGTTCCCGTTCACCTGGGATGCGGTCACCTTCAACGGCAAGCTGATCGGCTATCCGGTCGCGGTTGAAGCACTGTCACTGATTTACAATAAAGACATCATTAAAGAAGCGCCAAAAACCTGGGAAGAAATCCCGGCGCTGGACAAAGAGCTGCGCGCCACAGGCAAGAGCGCCATCATGTGGAACCTGCAGGAACCGTACTTCACCTGGCCAATCATCGCCGCTGATGGCGGTTATGCGTTCAAGTATGAAAACGGCAAATACAACATCAAAGACACCGGCGTGAATAACGCAGGTTCACAGGCTGGCCTGCAATTCATCATCGATCTGGTGAAAAACAAACACATCAACGCCGACACCGATTACTCCATCGCTGAAGCCGCCTTTAACAAAGGCCAGACCGCAATGACTATCGACGGTCCGTGGGCGTGGTCAAACCTCGACAAGAGCAAAATCAACTACGGCGTGACGTTGCTGCCAACGTTCCACGGCAAGCCGTCTAAACCGTTCGTCGGCGTGCTGACAGCCGGTATCAACGCCGCCAGCCCGAACAAAGAGCTGGCGAAAGAGTTCCTGGAAAACTACCTGATCACCGACGACGGTCTGGCCGTCGTGAATAAGGACAAACCGCTGGGTGCCGTGGCGCTGAAGTCTTATCAGGAGAAACTGGAAAAAGACCCGCGCATTGCTGCCACCATGGCGAACTCGAAGAACGGTGAAATCATGCCAAACATCCCGCAGATGAGCGCCTTCTGGTACGCAGAACGCAGCGCCATCATCAACGCGGTGAATGGCCGTCAGACCGTTCCGCAAGCACTGAAAGATGTAGAAACCCGCATTACCAAGTAATGCCTGCGTTTTAGCTCAATGAACGGTACGGAGCCAACCTGCTCCGTACCGCCACTACAAGGATTGTCCCTATGCCAGTAGCCAAAAAAAGGCCGTTCAGCAATGCGCTTAAGTGGCTGATCATCGCCCTGCTCGCCTGCTTTACCGGTTATCTGATCGTGCTGATGTATGCGCAGGGTGAATACCTCTTTGCCGTTCTAACCCTGATCCTCTCCGGTGTCGGCTTATACATTTATGGCAACCGCCGCGCGTATTCGTGGCGCTACGTGTACCCCGGTCTGGCCGGGATGTCGTTGTTTGTGTTGTTCCCGCTGATCTGCACCATCGCGATTGCCTTCACTAACTACAGCAGCACCAACCAGCTGACCTTTGAACGTGCGCAGTCCGTTCTCATGGGACGTGAATTTCAGGGCGGCAAGGTGCTGAATTTCGCACTCTTCCCTGCGGGCGATAGATGGCAACTGGCACTGACGTCGGCGGATAACAGCGAGACCCTGGTTTCCCCGCCTTTTGCTTTCAACGCTTCCGCGCCGCAAACGCTGGACATGCTGCCGCAAACCGCGCCATCGGCTGAAAAAGCCGGGTTGCGGGTAGTGACACAAAACCGTCTGGCCCTCGGTCAGATCTCAGCGAAATTACCCGACGGCGAAACGCTGCGCATGAGTTCCCTGCGCCAGTTCTCCGGCACTCAGCCGCTGTACAAACTCGGTGAAGATAAGAAGCAACTGACCAATGTGCAAACCGGCACGATTTACCGCCCGAACATGGACACCGGCTTCTATCAGGCAGTGAACGCTCAGGGGGAATGGCAGGCAGAAAAACTCAGCCCCGGCTTTACCGTCGGCATCGGCTGGGGCAACTTCCTTCGCGTGTTACATGACGAAGGGATCCAGAAACCGTTCCTGTCGATTTTCGTCTGGACCGTTGTATTCGCCCTGCTGACTGTGGTGCTCACCGTGGCTGTCGGTATGGTGCTGGCCTGCGTGGTGCAGTGGGAAGAACTGAAAGGGAAAGCGGCGTACCGCATCCTGCTGATCCTGCCCTACGCCGTGCCTGCGTTTATTTCGATTCTTATTTTCAAAGGGTTATTCAACCAGAGTTTTGGTGAGATCAACCTGATGCTCAGCGCGCTGTTTGGCATCAAACCGGCGTGGTTCAGCGATCCATGGACGGCCAAAAGCATGATCATCATCGTCAACACCTGGCTCGGTTATCCGTACATGATGATCCTGTGCATGGGCCTGCTGAAAGCGATCCCGGACGATCTTTACGAAGCATCCGCTATGGACGGCGCGACGCCGATGCAGAACTTCTTCCGCATCACGCTGCCGCTTTTGATCAAACCGCTGACGCCACTGATGATCGCCAGCTTCGCGTTTAACTTTAATAACTTCGTGCTGATCCAGTTGCTGACCAACGGCGGGCCGGACATGCTCGGCACCACCACGCCAGCGGGTCATACCGATTTGCTGGTCAGCTACACCTATCGCATCGCCTTTGAAGGCGGCGGCGGGCAGGACTTCGGGCTGGCGGCAGCGATTGCCACGCTAATCTTCCTGCTGGTGGGAGCGCTGGCTGTCGTGAACCTGAAAGCATCACGTATGAAATTCGACTGAGGAGAAACAAACAATGCCTATGGTTAAACCGAAGTCGCAGAAAGTCAGATTGCTGGTCACACACCTGCTGTTGCTGTGCTTTCTGGCGCTGATCCTGTTCCCGTTGCTGATGGTGTTCGCCATCTCGCTGCGTCCGGGTAACTTCGCCACCGGCAGCCTGATCCCGGATCAGGTCTCGTGGGATCACTGGAAACTGGCGCTCGGCATTGCCGTCAACAACAGCGACGGCAGCGTTACGCCACCGCCGTTCCCGGTGATGCTGTGGCTGTGGAATTCGATCAAGATCGCCGTGATCACCGCCGTCGGCATCGTCGCGCTTTCCACCACCAGCGCCTATGCCTTTGCCCGCATGAAATTCCGCGGTAAAAGTTCGCTGCTTAAAGGGATGCTGATTTTTCAGATGTTCCCGGCGGTGCTGTCGCTGGTGGCGCTATACGCCCTGTTCGACCGTCTCGGCATGTACGTGCCATTCCTCGGGCTGAACACCCACGGCGGCGTGATTTTCGCCTATATGGGCGGCATCGCCCTGCACGTCTGGACGATCAAAGGCTATTTCGAAACCATCGACGGTTCGCTGGAAGAAGCCGCTGCGCTGGACGGTGCCAGCCCGTGGCAGGCATTCCGTCTGGTGCTGCTGCCGCTGTCTGTGCCAATTCTGGCAGTGGTGTTCATTCTGTCGTTCATCGCGGCCATCACCGAAGTGCCGGTGGCGTCGTTACTGCTGCGTGACGTCAACAGCTACACCCTGGCGGTCGGTATGCAGCAATATCTTAACCCGCAAAATTACCTGTGGGGTGATTTCGCGGCGGCAGCCATATTGTCGGCTATCCCGATTACGGCGGTGTTCCTGATTGCTCAACGCTGGCTGGTCGGCGGCTTAACGGCAGGCGGTGTGAAAGGTTAACTGTAAGGCTAATGCGCTTTGTAATACTTGATCAATTCCCTGTGTCTTGGGCGGCTGAATAAGCCGCCTTTTTTTATGCATGGAGGGATCGGGAATAACCAAATAGTCGGTGCAAAGGTATCAGCGAGCTCACAAGAGGCAATGGACTGTATAGCGATCACCAGACCACCTTAGTATTCATATACAGGCCATCCGATCCCAACGGTTGCCCATAAAAAAGGGGTCCTGCCCTAAGGCAGAACCCCTTTTCACTTCCTTCCTTTCAGCTTCAGCTCACCGATACTTTCCGGCGGCGTTTATCGAGGTCTTTAATCAGCTTATTCACCTGCTCGTCGGCAAACATCTCTTCGAGCGTATGGGAAAGCTTACGGCGCCAGTTCGGATATTCATCGCTGGTACCGGGCACGTTAACCGGTGCGCCCATGTCCAGCCAGTCTTCCGGTTGCAGGCCGAGCAAGGCACAGGCACTGTCAGCAACGTAGCGTTGCAGACCACGGTTGAGTATTGGCGTCATTTCCATCAGTGCAGCTTTATGCCCGGTTTTCTTCGGGATGCAGCCGTAATGATGCAAACCATCAAGCAACCCCTGACGTGCGCGGGCGCGGTCGGCGTACAGCTCCTGTAAAACAGCCTCGTCGCGGTACAAACCGAGGGATTTTCCCAGCGCCAGATCGTCGCTTTGCCAGTAGCCGCGCAGCGTCGGCAGGTCGTGCGTGGTAATCGTGGCCATCGCCTGAACCGGATAGGACTGCGGCGCGCGGAAGTTGTTTTCCTCGTCGCGCTCGAAATACAGCACTTTGTAGGAATACACGCCGCTTTCGCGCAGTTTGCTGACGATCTCGACCGGTACGGTGCCCAGATCTTCGCCGATCACCATGCAACGGTGACGCTGGCTTTCCAGGGCTAAAATAGCCAGCAGATCATCCACCGGATATTGCACGTACGCACCTTTATCCGCCGTTTCACCCGCCGGGATCCACCACAGGCGCAGTAACGCCATCACATGATCGATGCGCAACGCGCCGCAGCTGGTCATGTTGGAACGCAGAAGATCGATAAAAGGCTGATAGCCGCGCCTCACCATCACATGCGGATCCATCGGGCGCAGATCCCAGTTCTGACCGAGCGGGCCGAGAATATCCGGCGGTGCACCCACCGAGGCTTTCAGGCAATACAGCTCGCCGTCGCCCCAGGTTTCGGATCCGCCTGCCACCACGCCGACCGCCAGATCACGGTAAAGCCCCATCGGCATCTCGTGCCGCTGGCTGGTGTGATAACACTGCGTAAACTGGGTTTCCGCCAGCCATTGCAGCCACAGATAAAACTCCACATCCTGAGCATGTTGCTCGCAGAACGCCCGCACGGCCGGGCCACGGGCATCATGATATTTTTCAGGCCAGCGGTTCCAGCCAAGTGCCACATCACTTTCTTTCGCCAGATGCTCGTAAAGCGCATCAAACGCAGCCTGCAGATACAGGCTTTCACCGCCCTGTTTGACGAAGTTGCGCAGGGATTTCACCTGTGGATCCTGCGCCTTACGCCCCTGAAAATGTGCGTAAGCCAGCCGTAATCCTTCTAATTTCAGCGGCATAACGCTGGCGTAATCCACCCAGTCATTGGCGCGCACCGCCTGCAAACGTTGCTGCGTCAGCGGCTGATGCCACCACTGTTGCGCCGCGTCGCTGAGACGGAAATCCTCCACCGCGCCGACGTCGATATAAATCACGTTCAGCCAGCGGCGGGATGACGGACTGTAAGGGCTGGCGGCCACCGGATTCGCCGGATACAGCGCGTGGATCGGATTAAGCCCGACAAACGCGCCGCCGCGTTCGGCAACGTTTTTCAGCATCAGATTGAGATCGCCAAAATCACCGATGCCCCAGTTATTTTCCGAGCGCAATGTATAAAGCTGCACGCAGGCGCCCCACAGTTTTTTACCGGCCAGCAGTGCATCCGGTTCGTAACAGCGTTTCGGCGCGACAATGACCCGGCACTCCCACTGTTGCGCGTCCTGCGTCAACGTCAGCTGGTGATAACCGGCAGGAATTTTACCCGGGAGCGCCAGCGTCATTTTGCCGCTGATCCGCCCCTTTTGGGTCACGCCGCTTTCCAGTTTCAGAGTCCAGGCATATTCGCCTTCACCGCCGACCGGCAATGCCAGGCGGCTGCCGGTGACAAACACTTTGACCGACGGCACCGGCGTGGCAACCGGGCGGCGGCTGCCCGCCACCCAGCCCATCGCCGATAACAGTTCACGCTTGGTCTCGGAAGCGATTGCCTGTTGTTTGCCGTGCGCATTAATAAAACCAGAAGCAATCCCCGCCTCCCTGGCGGCCTGCTCCAGTGCTTTGTTCTCCATGCGGGCTCCTTATCGCTTCGCCTGCCAGATCCGTTGCTGATAATCGCGGATCGAGCGGTCGGAACTGAACATCCCTACGCGGGCCGTGTTGAGGATAGTTTTACGCGTCCACTCATCCTGGTCGCGATACAACGCGTCGACTTTTTGCTGTGCCGCGCAGTAATCGGCAAAGTCAGCCAGCACCAGATACGGGTCGCCGCCGCCCAGCAAACTGTCGAGCATCAGGCTGAAGGCCTGTTTGTCGCCATTGCTGAAGAAGCCGTTTTCCAGTTCTTTGAGGATCTTATCCAGGTGCTTGTCTTTCTTGCGAATTTTAAGCGGATCGTAGCCCTTCGCCTGCAAGGCTTTGACCTGATCGACGGTGTTACCAAAGATGAAGATATTGTCTTCCCCGACCTCTTCAGCAATCTCAACGTTCGCGCCGTCGAGCGTGCCGACGGTCAGCGCGCCGTTCAGCGCCAGTTTCATGTTGCCGGTGCCGGAAGCTTCTTTACCGGCGGTAGAAATTTGCTCGGAAACATCAGCCGCCGGGATCATCAGTTCAGCCACGGACACGCGGTAATCCGGAATAAACACCACTTTGATGCGGTCACGCACCAGCGGATCGTTATTCACTTTTTCCGCGACTTTGTTGATGGCATAGATGATGTTTTTCGCCAGGTAATAACCCGGTGCCGCTTTCGCGCCGAACAGGAACACACGCGGCACCAGATCCATTTCCGGGTTATCGCGCAACTGACGGTACAACGACAGAATGTGCAGCAGATTCAGATGCTGGCGTTTGTATTCATGCAGACGTTTGATCTGTACGTCGAAAATCGCGTCAGGGTTGAGGGTCAGCCCCATCACCTGCTTCACGTAATGCGCCAGTTTGATTTTGTTCTCACGCTTAATGGCCTGATAACGCTGACGGAATTTTTTATTATCCGCAGAACTTTCCAGCCCTTTCAGCGCGTCCAGGTCATTCACCCATTCGGTTTTCAGGGTGTCATCAATCAGCGATGACAGCGCCGGGTTACACTGTTTCAGCCAGCGGCGCGGTGTGATGCCGTTGGTCACGTTGTGGAATTTATTCGGCCATAACAGGTGATATTCCGGGAACAGGTCTTTGACCACCAGTTCGGAATGCAACGCCGCCACGCCGTTCACCGCAAAACCACTGACCACGCACAGATTTGCCATCCGCACTTGTTTGTTCTGATGGACAGACAATTTTTCCCAGACGGCTTTGTCACCCGGCCACTGTTTTTCGACCACTTTTTTGAAGCGGGCGTTGATGGCTTTGATCAGCGAGAAATGGCGCGGCAGCAGGCTGCGCACCAGTTTTTCATCCCAGCACTCCAGCGCTTCCGGCATCAGCGTGTGGTTGGTGTACGCGAACGTCTGGCGGGTGATCGCCCAGGCGGCGTCCCATTCAAGCTGGTGTTCGTCGAGCAAAATACGCAACAGCTCTGGAATGGCAATGGTCGGGTGCGTGTCATTGAGCTGGATGACTTCAAATTTCGGTAAATCCTCAATTTTACGGCCAAGGAAGTGATGGCGGCGCAGGATATCGGCCACCGAGCAGGCGCACTGGAAATACTGCTGCATCAGGCGCAGGCGTTTGCCAGCGTCGTGATTGTCATTCGGATACAGCACTTTGGTGAGTTTGGCCGCATCAATGCCTTTTTGCTCGGCTTTAAGAAATTCACCGTCATTGAACAACGTCAGATCGAACGGATGCACGTCAGTGGCCTGCCACAGGCGCAGCGGCTGGGTAACGCCATTTTTGTAACCGACCACCGGCAGATCCCAGGCTTCACCGCGCAGGGTAAACGCCGGATGCCACTGTTCAGCACCCTTTTCGTTTTTTGTCAGTTTGCCACCAAACGCCACATCGACGGACAGTGAGCTGTTGTGGCTGAACCACGGATAGCATTCGCGATGCCAGTTATCCGGCGCTTCCTGTTGTTTGCCTTCGCTGAACGACTGGCGGAAAAGACCGTACTGATAGTTCAGACCGTAGCCGGTCGCCGGTTGCCCGACGGTCGCCATGGAATCGAGGAAACAGGCAGCCAGACGGCCTAATCCGCCATTGCCCAGCGCAGGATCGGTTTCCTGCTCCAGTACGTCGGCCAGCTCGACACCCTGCTCTTTCAGCGCCTGACTGACCGTGTCGTACCAGCCGAGATTGATCAGATTATTCGCGGTCAGGCGCCCGATCAGGAATTCCATCGAAATATAGTTAACGTGCCGTTGCGGCTGTTTCGCCGCCGCCGGTGCCGGTTGCGCGCTCAGTTGTTCAGATAATGCGGCACTGGTGGCCTGCCACCACTGGTGCGGTGTCATATCCTGTGCCTGCTGCAAACCGAACCCTTGCCACTGGCGTTTCAGCGCGGCTAAAAACTGCGTCTTATCTAAAGTCACCTGCATCACATGCCTCTTTATCCGGAAATTTGTAGGGAAAGTCTGGTGTTGATTATCACTATGCTGACGCGTATGTCGGTGAGCGGCATCCTCCCGTAAAAGATTAGGCAGGGAGGAGAAACGGGGCGTAGCCGGAGGAGACGGAGGTTCAGGGCAGATGCCTGAAAATTTGTATTAAGAAGTGTGATGCAGAGCAACTTAACGGCATGTAAAAACGTAACATTCTTGCAATCAATGTTTCAAAGGAGGACTTTAGAAAAAGTGATTAATTACACGCTGTGAAATAAATAACGTCCCCTCTGTCCTTCTGTCAAAAGAATCGAAAAAAATGCTGATCCCTTCAAAATTGAGCCGCCCGGTGCGGCAGCAAAATACAGTGGTTCGGGAACGTCTGCTGACGAAGCTCTCGACTGCGCCAAATTATCGTCTGACCCTGGTCGCCAGTCCGGCGGGTTATGGGAAAACGACGCTGGTGGCGCACTGGGCTGCAGGTAAAAGTGATCTGGGCTGGTATTCTCTTGATGAAAGCGACAATCAGCCGGAGCGCTTTGCCAGCTATCTGATTGCTGCTGTACAGCAGGCCTGCGGCGGGCATTGCATCAAAAGCGAAGCGCTGAGTCTCAAGCATCAGTACGCCAGTTTACCTGCGCTGTTTGCCCAGCTTTTTGTGGAACTTTCCGACTGGCACAGCCCGCTGCTGCTGGTGATCGACGATTACCATCTGATTTCTAATGACGCCATTCATGAAGGGATGCGTTTTTTCCTGCGCCATCAGCCGGAAAACCTGTCACTGGTGGTGCTTTCACGCACCCTGCCGCCGCTGGGCATCGCCAATATGCGTGTGCGGGATCAACTGCTGGAACTCAACGCCTCGCATCTGGCCTTTACGCATCCGGAAACACAGCAATTTTTCGACAACCGGCTGAAAGACCCGATTGATCAGGCAGACAGCAGCCGGCTGTGCGACGAAGTCGCGGGCTGGGCCACCGCCTTGCAACTGATCGCGTTATCGGCGCGGCAGTCTTCCCACCCTTCACAGCATTCGACGCAGCAGTCCGCACGCAAACTGGCCGGGCTGAATGCCAGCCATCTTTCTGAATATCTGGTGGATGAAGTGCTGGATCGCGTTGATGCCCCGACGCGTGATTTTCTCCTGCGCTGCTCGCTGTTACGCTCAATGAACGACGCGCTGATTGTGCGCCTGACCGGCAGCGAAAATGGTCAGCAACGGCTGGAAGAACTGGAACGTCAGGGATTATTCATCAACCGTATGGATGACAGCGGCGAATGGTTTAACTTCCACCCGCTGTTTGCCACATTCCTGCGTCAGCGTTGTCAGTGGGAACTGGCATCTGAGCTGCCTGCCATTCACCGCGCTGCCGCCGAAGGCTGGCTGGCGCAAGGTTTTCCGGCCGAAGCCATTCATCATGCGCTGGGTGCCGAAGACACCAATTTGCTGCGCGATATTCTGCTGCAACATGCCTGGGCCCTGTTTAATCAAAGCGAGCTGGCGTTGCTGGAAGAATGTCTTGCCGCTCTGCCTTATGACCGGCTGATTCAGAATCCTAAACTGGTGTTGTTGCAGGCATGGCTCGCACAAAGTCAGCACCGTTATGCTGAAGTCGAGGTGTTGCTGGCCCGCGCTGAAAGCGAAATGAAACAGCATAATATTGTGATGGAACAGGCACTGGCGGCCGAGTTTGATGCCCTGCGGGCACAGGTGGCTATCAACGACGGACGTCAGGATGAGGCGGAAAAACTGGCCACTGAGGCGCTGCGCTATCTGCCTTATGAAAGCTATTACAGCCGCATTGTGGCCACGTCCGTGACCGGTGAAATCCAGCACTGCAAAGGGGATCTCACCCGCGCACTGCCGCTGATGCAGCAGACCGAGCAAATCGCCCGCCGTTATGAAGCCTATCACTACGCCTTATGGGCGCTGCTGCAACAGAGTGAAATTCTGATTGCTCAGGGCTTTTTGCAGGCCGCGTTTGAGATGCAGGATCGCGCTTTTGAACTGGTGCGCGAACAGCATCTTGAACAGTTGCCGATGCACGAATTTTTATTGCGCTTACGTTCCCAACTGTTGTGGTCATGGTCGCGGCTCGATGATGCAGAAGAAGCTGCGCGTGAAGGGCTTAATGTGCTGAGCAATTTCCAGCCGCAACAGCAGTTGCAATGCCTGGCGATGCTGGCGAAATGTTCGCTGGCACGCGGTCAGCTCGACAACGCCCATCATCATTTACAACGCTGTGAAGCATTGCTGAAAACCGGTCAGTATCACATTGACTGGCTGACCAATACCGATAAGCCGCGGGTGATTTACTGGCAGATGATTGGCGATAAAAACGCTGCACGCCAGTGGCTGCAACAGGCGCGTAAACCGGACATGGCAGATAACCATTTCCAGCAAGGTCAGTGGCGAAATATTGCCCGCGTACAGATTTTGCTGGAACAGTTTGATGAAGCTGAAGTGGTGCTCGATGAACTGAATCAGAATGCCCGGCAGTTGCGCCTGACCAGCGATCTGAACCGCAATTTGCTGCTGAGTAACTTACTTTACTGGCAAACCGGGCGCAAAAGTGACGCCCAAAAAGCATTGATCGAAGCGCTGGCGCTGGCGAACCGTACCGGTTTTGTCAGTCATTTCGTCATCGAAGGGGAAATGATGGCGCAACAACTGCGCCAGTTGATCCAGCTTAATCTGCTACCGGAACTGGAACAGCGCCGCGCCCAGCAGATTTTGCGCGAAATTAACCAGCATCACCGTCACAAGTTTGCGCATTTCGACGAAGGCTTTGTGAACAAACTGCTGACCCATCCGCAAGTGCCGGAGCTAATCCGTACCAGCCCGCTGACGCAGCGCGAGTGGCAGGTTCTGGGGCTGATTTACTCCGGCTACAGTAATGACCAGATTGCCGGTGAGCTGGACGTTGCATCAACGACCATCAAAACCCATATCCGTAATCTGTATCAGAAACTGGGTGTTGCGCACCGTCAGGAAGCGGTGCAGCAGGCTCAGCACCTGTTACAAGTGATGGGTTACGGCGCGTAATTATCTCTTCAAAATACATCACGATTTCTCCGCTTTTCATAACACATCGTCAAAATAAGTTGATGTGTTATGCCTATTTTTTATTAGCGAACATTTTTTACTCAAAAATAAAATCCGGTGATATAATGTGACCGTCGTCACATAATTGTAATTCACCATTTCTTCTGTAAAGCCCATTGCCCGCCCGTCGTAGCAGCCTTCCGGCTGATTTTGGCTTCGTGCAAGTGGCTGTAGTAAGTAAGGATTTTATCGATGGGTACATTAACTGCCGGGATTTTAATGATGCGCTGGGAATTGCTGAGCGCTTTTTTGATGTTCTGCACCAGTCAGCTTAATATTGTTTGTCGCCAGTCCAGCCGCAATACCATGGCATTCGTTTGCAGTGGTATCGGCCTCACCGTGACCTGTTTCTTTGTCATGAGCCTGATGGGCATGAGCTACAACGCCGTTGCCGTCGCGCAATTCTGGGCAAACACCAAAGACGTTTTCTTTGATGTCATGAGCAAAACCCCGACCGATATGTCTTACTACTATTAATCCGATTTCCTTAGCGGATATTCCAGATTATTAAAGGGCAGAACCGCATGTTCTGCCCTTTTTGTTATCCCGCGCTTTCCCCCGTGTTACTTCTGATGATTATTTGTTCAGCCGGATGTCATGTAATCCTAAATATAAAAATTTGCGTGACGCATCGAATGTCTTTTTGTATCTATCATCCTGATTACCTGTAAATTGCGGGATGTACCGAAAGGTAAAAAGATATTGTGCTGGCGTCTAAACTATTCATTGCTAATAGTTGAAGGGACGTATTAGATTCTCACTCTATACTTTTCTTAGAATGATCATTGCTTTGTTTGCTTCAGGCTGCTGAATTTTCTCTGATTTGGCTCCCCTGCTTATGGTTGAAGGAATTCCGATGAATACGCATCACATGCTTGGCGCGTTAGTGTTACTGGTAAGTTCTGCTTCTTCTCTCGCCGTTGAAACAACGGGCATTCCTCAGGATCAGGTGAAAGAGCGCAACGCGTTCATTGCCGATTTGATGAAAAAAATGACCCTTGATGAAAAAATCGGTCAGCTGAATCTGGTCACTGTGGGGCCTGAGTACCAAAAAGAAGCCATCATGGCTGACATCCGCGCTGGTAAAGTCGGTGGCGTGTTTAACACGGTAACTAAGCCCGATATCCGCCGTATGCAGGATCAGGTGCAGTACAGCCGCCTGAAAATTCCTCCGTTTTATGCCTATGACGTGGTGCATGGGCAGCGCACGATTTTCCCTATCAGCCTCGGTCTGGCGGCGAGCTGGGATATGCAGGCGGTGGCGACCAGCGCACGTATTTCAGCCCAGGAAACGGCAGCCGATGGCCTGAACATGACGTTCTCACCGATGGTCGATATCACCCGTGATCCGCGCTGGGGCCGTGTTTCTGAAGGTTTCGGCGAAGATACCTATCTGACCTCGCGCCTCGCGCATGAAATGGTTACCGGTTATCAGGGCAAAGATCCGTCTGCCCCTGACGCCGTCATGGCAAACGTCAAACACTATGCGTTGTACGGTGCTGTCGAAGGCGGCCGCGAATACAACACTGTGGACATGAGCCTGACCCGCATGTTCAACGATTACATGCCACCTTATAAAGCGGCAGTCGATGCGGGTGCCGGCGGTGTGATGGTGGCACTGAACAGCGTTAACGGTATTCCTGCCACCTCGAATACCTGGCTGCTGAAAGATATTCTGCGCGATGACTGGCAGTTCAAGGGCCTGACTGTCAGCGACCATGGCGCCATTGGCGGACTGGTCAAACATGGCGTAGCCGAAGACGATCGTCAGGCTGCCGCGATGGCGCTGAAAGCCGGTGTCGATATGGACATGGCTGACAATATGTACGGTAAGTACCTGAAAGGATTACTTGCCGACGGCATGGTGAGCCAGAAAGACATTGACCGCGCCGTTCGCGATGTTCTGGCCGCGAAATGGGATATGGGGCTGTTTGTTGATGAATATCGTCATTTAGGCCCGCAGTCGAGCGATCCGGCTGACACCAACGCCGAAAGCCGTCTGCATCGTCAGGAGGCGCGCGAAGTGGCACGTACTTCGCTGGTGCTGCTGAAAAATAACAATCAAACGTTACCGTTAAATAAAAAAGGCACGATTGCCGTCGTTGGCGCGCTGGCTGACAGCAAGCGTGACGTGATGGGCAGTTGGTCGGCAGCCGGTAAGGCAGCGCAGGCAGTCACTGTGTTGCAGGGGATGAAAGATGTGCTCGGTGATAAAGGCACTATCCTCTATGCCCGCGGTGCCAACGTCACCAACGATCAGGCTCTGGTCGATTTCCTGAACTCTTACGAGAAACAGGTGATCAACGATCCACGCAAACCGCAGGATATGATCGACGAAGCGGTGAAAACAGCAGAAAAAGCTGACGTTGTGGTCGCCGTAGTCGGCGAAGCACAAGGCATGGCGCACGAAGCGTCCAGCCGTTCCGAAATTAACATTCCGCAAAGCCAGCGTGACCTGCTCAAGGCATTGAAAGCCACCGGTAAACCGCTGGTTGTCGTGTTAATGAATGGCCGTCCGCTGACCCTGTCGTGGGAAAACGAAATTTCTGATGCCATGCTGGAAACCTGGTTCAGCGGCACCGAAGGCGGACATGCGATTGCCGACGTTCTGTTTGGAGACTACAATCCATCAGGCAAACTGCCGATGACCTTCCCACGCTCAGTCGGGCAAATTCCTTTGTACAATAGCGTGCTCAATACCGGCCGTCCGTTTAATCCTCAGCATCCAGATAAATACACTACCCGTTATTTTGATATTACCAACGGCCCGCTGTTCCCGTTCGGTTATGGCCTGAGCTACACCAGCTTCAGTGTGTCTGACGTGAGTTTGTCATCCACCACGATGGATGCCGGACACCCGCTCACCGCCAGCGTGACGGTGAAAAACACCGGCAAAGTCAGCGGTGCGACGATCGTCCAGATGTACCTGCAGGATGTCACGGCGTCGATCAGTCGTCCGGTTAAAGAGTTGAAGAATTTTGAGAAAATCAACCTGCAGCCGGGCGAAGAGAAAGTTGTTACCTTTGCGATCACCGAAAAAGATTTACGCTTCTACAACGATAAGTTGAAATGGGCTTCAGAGCCTGGAAAGTTCAATGTATTCGTGGGGTTAGATTCTCAGGATGTGAAACAAACCAGTTTCCTGCTGAAATAACTTTCCGGGCCTGAAATCAGGCCCGGAAGAGAATCAAAAACCTTCTCTCTCAGGCGGTATTCCGGTAACGGAGACCGCCTGTTCTGAGCAGTAATTTCTGTCCGGTAACTGGATATATAACTGGCAGTGGCTAACCTTAAATTCAATGTGTTACGCCATTCCGCCCTTGTCCGTTTTTTTACGGAACGTGGCGAATGTGCTGAACAGAGTAAGCTCCGTCTGTGCTGACTGTCGCCCGTCGCCACACTGGCGGCGTATAGCGTTCTTTGCGGAGAAACATTCATGGTCGACTCTCAAGATGCTTCCCTCCTGTACCTGCACTTTGGTACACCACGCCCATATTGGCGACTGGGTTCAGACAGCAATGCCCTGGAGTTATCCGCAGAGAAAGGCGTCGTCAATATTGCTATCTCTCTGACGCAGTGGCAGGCAGGGAAAATAAGGCAACTCACCGGGATCACCTCGAGTTTTACCCTGGATATCACGCTATTCGGATCCCCTGCGCGTTTGTATCTTGTCGGGCGAAAAATCGACAGTAAAGCCTGGGCCGGTACGGCCTCCGCCTATCAGGACACTGAGTCTGTCGCCCATGACCTTGAAGTCGGTCTGACCTTTGCTGAGCAGGTGGTTTCTGAAGCCAACTCCGTGATCGTGATTATCGATCAGGAAGGCAAAATCCATCGTTTTAACCGTCTGAGCGAGGAATATACCGGCCTGCGCGAAGAAGATGTTATCGGACGCAGCGCCTATGACCTTTTTATGTCGATGGAAGAAGGCCTGGCCTCACGTCAGAATATCAATGGTTTTTTCCAGCATCAGCAATCTTATGAAGTGGAACGCTGGATCAACACCGTCAAAGGCCAGCGCCTGTTCCTGTTTCGCAATAAATTCGTCCACAGCGGCAGCGGCAAACAGCAAAAATATCTGATTTGCTCCGGCTCTGACATCACTGACGAACGCAAGGCGCAGGAGCGTTTGCGCGTGCTGGCAAATACTGATCTGGTCACCGGTTTCGCTAACCGTAATGCCTTGCAGGAGTCCCTTGCCCGAGCACTTATCGAGCGTGGTGAAAACAACGTCGGGCTGATTTATCTGGATCTGGATAACTTCAAAAAAGTTAACGACGCCTACGGACATATGTTTGGTGATCACCTGCTGCGCGCGGTGTCTGATGCCATTCAGGATTGCCTGTCGCCCAACGATAAACTGGCGCGGCTCGGCGGGGATGAATTCATTATTCTCAGCACGCATGCTGAAATAAAAGCGCTG
The DNA here is from genome assembly GCF_963881615.1 of Rahnella sp. CJA17(1/100). Lineage (NCBI taxonomy): Bacteria > Pseudomonadati > Pseudomonadota > Gammaproteobacteria > Enterobacterales > Yersiniaceae > Rahnella > Rahnella sp. CJA17(1/100). The sequence continues at coordinate 170,043 of NZ_CAWOJA010000093.1, forward strand.
GAAGCGCTGAGTCAGCGCGTTTTGCGCAGGCTCAGTTTGCCATTCCGCATCGGGCTGATTGAAGTGTATACCGGCTGTTCAGCCGGTATCGCGATTTGCCCGGAACACGGTACCGACGGCGATATACTGTTGCAAAACGCCGATACTGCCATGTATGCAGCCAAGGAAAAGGGCAAAAATGTACACTGTGTTTTCTCACCAGAGATGAATGAGAAAGCCTCTGAATACATGTGGTTAGATACACATTTACGCAAAGCCTTGTCTGAGAAAGATCAGCTGGTCTTACACTATCAGCCGAAAGTATCGCTTTACGGTACCGTGCAAAGCGTGGAGGCACTGCTGCGCTGGAATTCTCCGGAACGCGGTCTGATCCAACCTCAGAGCTTTATTCCCTATGCCGAAGAATCCGGTCTCATCACGCCAGTCGGTAAATGGGTGATCGAAACCGCGACCCGTCAGGCGACGGAATGGCAGAAAAAAGGGCTGAATTTGCGGGTGGCGGTAAACCTCTCCGGACGACAGCTTAACAATAGTGCATTCATCACGACGCTGTCGGATGCCATGAAAAATGCCGGCATGAAAGGCTGCCTGCTGGATTTCGAACTGACAGAAAGTTGCCTGGTGGAAGACGAAGGTGCAGCGATCACCATGATTAACCAGTTGCATAAACTGGGCGCACAGGTACATCTGGATGATTTCGGCACCGGTTATTCTTCGCTGTCACAACTGGCGAGAATCCCCCTCGACTGCATCAAGCTGGATCAAAGCTTTATTCGTGGAATCAATGATAATCCGGTGTCTCAGGCGCTGGTACGGGCGATTGTGGCGGTGGCCAAAACGCTGCAACTGACAGTGGTCGCGGAAGGTGTGGAAACGGCGGAAGAAGAGAAGCGGATTGACGAAATCGGTGTGGACAGCAAACAGGGATTTTTATATGCCAAGCCAATGCCAGCAAATGAACTGGAGCACTGGCTTGAGGAAAAAATGATTGCTTCACCCAATGTTTTTAAACATAAAGCAAAACAGAAATAGCGCCAGTGACGGGCTGCTTCTGCCTGCTGCTAGCCGGTTTTACGCAATGACGCCGTATGCCGGTTTTGCAGCATGACCAGACGCTCCATATAACTCAGGTCTTTCTCCTCCAGCGTAAACGCTGCATCCACCCAATCCTCCGTAATATCCATCAGTTCTGAACGTGATAATTGCAGCACACGCTGACGTGCGCGGATCATCGCCCGGATGCCGTTGAGTTTTGGTCGCAAAACATCCATGAACGTTCGCGTGGCGGTGAATGCTTCCCCCGGCTGGAATAACACGTCCACCAGCCCGCGGCTTTCAAACCATTCGGCGGTATGCGACTCCCCGGTGGAAATCAGTTCCTCCGCCAGCTTCATCCCCGCTTTGCGTGACACCAGCGAATAACCGCCCATTCCCGGGAAAAGGTTAAACGCGATTTCAGGGAACCCCATCCGGGCGGTGTTCTGCGCCAGCACGTAATGGTGTGCCAGTGCGGCTTCAAAGCCGCCGCCCAGCGCCGTGCCTTCTATCATCGATAAACTGATCGCGCCTACATCAAAACCACGCGCGGCAGCGTGAACGCAATCCACGCAGGCTCTGGCGTAAGCACGTAACGCTTCGCGTTTATTATTGACGATGGAATCAACAAAGAAGCTCAGATCACCGCCGACATTATACATATTGGGCACCAAAGAGCCGGTGACCCAAAAATCAAAACGCAGACCGGATGCCTTCGCGGCATACATCAGCGTCATAATGTCTTCGATAAGCTCCTGATTAAAACAGGGACGTGGATAAGACCTGAGCATCATCCACATGACGTTACGACCCTCTTCATAATAGGCTGCAATCTGGGACAAATGCCCGGCTTCGGTGAACGGGCGGCAGGCTGTATGGTCAATAAGATTCATAGTATATATCCAGGTTAGAATTGAATTTTTAGGGTGAAGCAACTCCAGCCTAGTCCAGCTCTAACCCGAACTGAATCGATTCGATATGGTTTTCTAAAAATAATCCTAACGACCACAATCTCTGAAAAAAATGTTAAAAATAAACAACCTGCAATAAGATCATTGTGTGTAAAAACAAAGAAATAGGTATTTCATCTGCTATCTTGTGCTGTTTTCCGGCGACAAAAGTCACCTCTGCCAATTAATAAACCGCGAGTAATAAGAAGCGTAATAGTTAATTAACGCTCAGCGAATTCCTCAGAGTGATACATATCACAGTCATTACACACTGACTTTCCAATTGTTCTGCCAGCAGCTAAATTGAATTCATCTCCTCCGACCACTTAAGAGAATTCCATGACTGAACGCGCTTCGCTTTTTTATCCGCACCTGCTGGCGCCGCTGGATTTAGGTTTTACCCAACTGAAAAATCGCGTGCTGATGGGTTCCATGCACACCGGGCTGGAAGAACGGGAGGACGGGCCGGAACGTCTGGCGGCCTTTTATGCAGAACGTGCCGCCGCAGGCGTCGGGCTGATTGTCACCGGCGGCATTTCCCCTAACGCGCAGGGCGTGGTTTATCAGGGCGGTTCGATTCTCGCTGAACAGGAACACATCACACATCACCGCGTGGTGACTGACGCGGTGCATGCCGCTGGCGGCAAAATTGCCCTGCAGATCCTTCACGCCGGACGTTACAGTTATCAGCCCCACCCCGTCGCGCCCTCCGCCCTGCAGGCACCGATCAACCGTTTTACGCCACATGCTTTGAGTGAAGAGGAAATTGAATCCACACTGGCGGATTTCGCCCGCTGTGCGCAGCTTGCCAAAGAGTCGGGTTATGACGGCGTGGAAATCATGGGCTCCGAAGGCTATCTGATAAACCAGTTCCTCACCGCACGCACCAATCAGCGCACGGACAGCTGGGGCGGTTGTGCCGATAACCGCATGCGGTTTGCCACCGAAGCCGTACGCCGCGTGCGCGAAACCTGTGGCCGGGAATTCATCATCATTTATCGCTTATCCATGCTGGATCTGGTCGAAGAAGGCTCGGACTGGAATGAAGTCGAAATGCTGGCGCAGCGCATTGAACAGGCAGGCGCGAGCATTATCAACACCGGTATTGGCTGGCATGAAGCGCGCATTCCGACCATAGCCACCATGGTGCCCCGCGCGGCGTTCAGCTGGGTGACGCAAAAACTGATGGGCAAAGTGGGGATTCCGCTGATTACCACCAACCGCATTAACGACCCTGACGTGGCGGAGAAAATTCTCGCCGAAGGTTGTGCGGATATGGTGTCGATGGCACGCCCGTTTCTTGCCGATCCTGCGTTTGTCGAAAAAGCCGCGCAGGGACGTGCTGATGAAATCAACACCTGCATCGGCTGTAATCAGGCCTGTCTGGATCAGATATTCGCCGGTGAAGTCACTTCCTGTCTGGTCAATCCGCGCGCCTGCCGTGAAACGCAGTTACCGGTTACCCGTGCGGAAATCACCAAACGTCTGGCCGTTGTCGGCTCGGGTCCAGCCGGGCTGGCGTTTGCCACTACCGCCGCCAGCCGCGGGCATCACGTCACATTATTTGATGCACACAATGAAATCGGCGGGCAGTTTAATGTCGCCAAACAGATCCCCGGCAAAGAAGAGTTTTATCAGACGCTGCGTTACTACTCGCGCCAGCTGACATTACTGGGCGTAACGCTGCGCCTGGGCGAAACCGTCAGCGCCAGCCAGTTAACGGGTTATGACGAAGTGATCCTCGCCTGTGGTATTTCACCGCGCCTGCCGGATATTGCGGGCATTGATCATCCGATCGTGCTGACCTATCTCGACGTACTGCGGGATAAAAAACCGGTCGGACAGTGCGTCGCCATTATTGGCGCGGGCGGCATTGGTTTTGATACCGCCGAATACCTGATCCACACCGGCCCGTCATCGAGCCTCAGCACTCAGGCTTTCAGCCACGAATGGGGGATCGACCAGAGCCTGACGCACCGTGGCGGTCTGGCACCACTTGGGCCACAGCCCGAACCTGCCGCGCGGGATATCGTTCTGCTGCAACGCAAAACCACCAAAGTCGGCGCAGGATTGGGGAAAACCACTGGCTGGATCCACCGCACCAGCCTGTTGCAGCGTGGCGTGAAAATGCAAAGTGGTGTCAGCTATGAACGCATCGACGACGCGGGGCTGCACCTGATCATGAACGGTGAACCGGTATGTCTGGAAGTGGATAACGTGATTATCTGCGCCGGACAGGAACCGCAACGCGCGCTGTATCAGCCGTTGCAGGAGGCCGGAAAAATCGTACACCTGATTGGCGGTGCCGACGTCGCCGTCGAACTGGATGCGCGTCGCGCTATCGATCAGGGCACGCGGCTGGCGCTGAAAATTTAGAAAACTATTTCAGAAACCGACAGACGAAAAAAAAAGCCGCGATAAGCGGCTTTTTCATTTCAGCACTTCAGACTAATTCAGCTATCAATGATGTGCAGCTGTTTTCACGGCACGCAAAATCACGAATTTCTGATTGGTGGCGATCGTCGTGCAGTTGCCGAACAGGCGACGCAGCTTCTGGTAGTAATCCAGGTGACGGTTGCCGACGATACGCAGCTCGCCGCCGGTTTGCAGGCAGCGTTTGGCATCGCAGAACATGCGCCACGCGGTGTCATCACTGATGACCGTGCCCTGATGGAACGGCGGGTTACACAGCACGGCGTGCAGGGTTTCTCGCTCGACACCAGCCAGCATGTTGTTCACTTCGAAATGACAGCGGCTGACATCCTGCGGCAAATTGTTTTCGACGTTAATACGGCTCGATTCTACCGCCATATAAGATTCATCGACGAACAGCATTTCCGCATCCGGGTTCAGCGCCAGTGCGGTCATGCCGATCACACCGTTACCACAGCCCAGATCCGCCATGCGCCCTTCAATGCCTTCCGGCAGATGTTGCATGAAAAAGCGAGCGCCGACATCCAGACCGCCGCGTGAGAACACGTTCGCGTGGTTGGAAATACGGAATTCACTGTCATCCAGCGCCCACTCAGAAATCACCGGCTCTGCGGTTTGCGCAGGCAAGGTGGCTTCACAATGGATCAGACGGGCTTTTTTCCACGCCAGACTGGTTTTGGTCGGTCCGAGGATTTTCTCGAACAGTTGCAACGTTGACGTGTGAATATCACGGGCTTTCGCGCCGGCGATAATCTGCGTGTCAGGCGTCACCACTTCACGCAGCGCCAGCAGTTGTTGTTCCAGCAGTGCCAGCGTTTTTGGCACTTTGATGATCACCAGACCCGGATTGATCGGCAACGGCACCAGGCTGCTTTGCGCCGCCACGCTGTCTTCGTCAAAACCGTTAAGGCGCAGGTTGTGGCGCATCGCCAGCTGACTCATAAAGGAGTCGTTGACGCTGGTCGGGTTGTGCGGCTGCAAGGCGCAGGCCAGCGTGCCGAAAGCATCGTTGAAAATCAGCAGCGGACGGCCGTTGAGCGCGTCGGTGTTCAGGTTTTGCAGCAGATATTCATCGGCCGCTTCCCATGCCTGTAACTGCGTTGCCGCTTCTTCCAGCGGATAACGTTCCAGACGCAGTTGCAATAACTGACCACCGGTTTCGGTTTCAAATTGGCTCATTGGCCCTCCTCATATTCAATTTGCGCTGTTTATCCCTTAATTTGGTCTATCAGTAAAACGTTTTTTCAGTTAAAAAGGGGTTTATCTGCCGGATCGACGCGATCGTGGTAAAAACCCCGCACCCCGTTTCGGCATCTTTTCCCCGGCAATAAGAGACAAAGCAAACAGTTATGCCTGAATTGACCTATCTGCAAGGCTACCCGGAGTCGCTTCAGGCTCAGGTGCGTCAGTTAATCGACCAGGAACGTTTAGGTAAAGTCTTGCTGACGCGATATCCCGAACCGCACGAGCTGACCACTGACAAATCGCTCTATCAGTATACGCTGGACCTGAAAAATCAGTTTTTGCGCAGTTCATCGCCGTTAAGCAAAGTGGCTTACGACAATAAAATCCACGTGATGAAGCACGCGCTGGGGCTGCATACGGCAATATCCCGTATTCAGGGCGGCAAGCTGAAAGCCAAAGCGGAAATCCGCGTGGCAACGGTGTTTAAAAGCGCGCCGGAAGCGTTTCTGAAAATGATCGTGGTGCATGAACTCGCGCACCTGAAAGAAAAAGAACACAACAAAGCATTCTACAGCCTGTGCTGTCATATGACGCCCGACTATCATCAGTTAGAATTCGACACGCGCATGTATCTGACGCATCTGGAAATATTCGGTAAGTTGTATCAATAATAATTAACTATAGGGATTTCTCATGATTCGTATTGGCGTTGTGGGCACCAACTGGATCACCCAGCGTTTTATTGATGCCGCCCACGAGAGCGGTAAAATGAAGCTGACCGCGATTTATTCCCGCACGCTGGAAGGCGCTAAAAAGCTCGGCGAAGATTATCCGGTTGAACATTACTTTGATTCCCTTGAAGCAATGGCCGCCTCTGATCTGATTGATGCGGTCTATATTGCCAGCCCGAACTCCCTGCATTACCCGCAGTCGCTGTTGTTCCTCAGCAATAAAAAGCACGTGATTTGCGAAAAGCCGCTGGCTTCCAATCTGCGTGAAGCGGAAAGCCTGATCGCCTGTGCAAAAGAAAACAACGTAGTCCTGTTCGAGGCGTTTAAAACCGCGTATCTGCCCAACTTCCTGCACATGAAAGGCGCGCTGAACCGCATCGGTAAACTGCGTAAAGCCATTCTGAATTACTGCCAGTATTCCTCACGTTATCCGCGCTATCTGGCCGGTGAAAACCCGAATACCTTTAACCCGGCGTTTTCCAATGGCTCGATCATGGATATCGGTTATTACTGTCTGGCGAGTGCTATTTCGTTGTTTGGCGAACCGGAATCGGTGAAAGCCACGGCAACCCTGCTGGAAAGCGGCGTTGACGGTCAGGGCACGGTGATCTTGTCTTATGCGGATGATTTCGAAGTGGTTATCAACCATTCCAAAATCAGCGACTCCCTGTTACCCAGTGAGATTCAGGGCGAAGACGGCACCTTGCAGATGGAAAAACTGTCTGAATGCCAGACGCTCAGCCTGACGCCACGCGGCAGCCAGAAGCTGGATCTGACGCAGCCCCAGCACATCAACACCATGCTGTATGAAGCAGAAACTTTTGCGATTCTGGTCGACAGCCAGTTTGTCGCGCACCCCGGGCTGGAAGTCTCGCGTATCACGGCCAAAGTGCTGACGGAAATCCGTCGTCAGACCGGCGTGGTATTCCCGGCCGATAACCAGCCTTAATATTAAGTAAAAATCGGGAGTAACAGATGATTGCACCCAGCCAGAAATCGCTGTTGATTTTACAGACCGGCCACGCGCCGGAACCTATCCGTCGTGCGCACGATAACTTTCCGCAAATGTTTATCCGTCAGGGCGATATCGACGCGCAGCAGGTGGTGATTGTGGATTTGCAGGCGGGTGAACGCCCGCTGCCGCCGGAAAACTATTGCGGCGCGATCATTACCGGTTCGCGCAGCATGGTCACCGAGCATCTGGCGTGGAGCGAAGAAGCGGCGGACTGGGTGCGGCTGGGCATGTTGCAGGAATTACCCATGTTTGGTGCCTGCTACGGTCATCAGCTGATGGCATACGCGCTGGGTGGCGAGGTGGATTACCATCCGCAAGGCATTGAAGTCGGTACGCACGAGGTGACGCTGACGCCGGACGGGCATCTTGATCCGCTGGTGTCGCAGCTTCCCGCACAGTTCGCGGCCAATCTGATCCACCTGCAAACCGTCATTACGCCGCCTGCGACAGCGACGGTGCTGGCGAAAACGCGGCACGATCCGCATCAGATCCTGCGCTACGGCCCGAATGCCATCAGCACGCAGTTCCATCCGGAATTCAGTCTGGCGGTAATGAAAACGTATCTGTCATGGCTGGGCTCTATCTCCGAAGACGATACGATAGATTTTGCGCATCAGGCTCAGCAACTTAGCGAAACACCCCTCAGCCGTAGCCTGCTGCTGGCCTTCGTCGGCGCACTCGGCAAACGTCAGGCACTGGCGGGTTAATGCTCCATAATGTTTCTGAATGTTTGACACCGGACACATTTTGCATTAATTTGCGAACTGCAAAGGGGAGTAACTTCTTCGTCGGATAATCGTCATTACGGTGTCTGGACCCGCGCTCATGCAGCGCCGTCTCAGCCACCCGGTTACCGGGGCAAAGATAAGCATTCACAAGATGAATACTTATCTTTGTAAGTGAGACCTTGCCGGAAGGCGAGGTTTGCTCACAGCTCAAAAAATGAGCGGCTAACGTCTTCCGACGCTGGCCGTTTTTTTTTGATGTTTTTTCGAGGATATCGCAATGATGAACTCCGTAGGCAACCCGATGTTGTGGGGCTCCTTTGCCGTGGTAGTGATAATTATGCTCGCGTTCGACCTGCTGTTGCAGGGTCGAAAAGGCGCGCAAACCATGAGTATGAAAAGTGCCGCGATGTGGTCGCTGGTGTGGATAGGCCTGTCGTTGCTGTTCAACTTCGGCTTCTGGTGGTATCTCAACGGCGAGTTTGGCCGTGAAGTGGCCGACGCCAAGGCCACCATGTTCCTGACCGGCTATCTGCTGGAAAAAGCGCTGGCGGTGGATAACGTCTTCGTCTGGCTGATCCTGTTCAGTTACTTCTCTATTCCTGCCAGCCTGCAACGCCGCGTACTGGTCTACGGCGTGCTCGGCGCCATCGTCCTGCGTACCGGCATGATTTTCGCCGGTAGCTGGCTGGTGGGGCAATTTAGCTGGATTTTGTACGTGTTCGGCGCATTCCTGCTGTTCACCGGTATCAAGATGGCGCTGGCGAAAGAAGACGACGGTGAAGTTGGCGAGAAGCCGATGATCCGCTGGCTGCGCAGCAAAATGCGCATGACCGACGAGTTGCAGGGTGAGAAGTTCTTTGTGCGCCGTAACGGTATTTTGTTCGCTACTCCGCTGTTGCTGGTGCTGATTATGGTGGAACTGAGCGACGTGATTTTCGCAGTCGACAGTATTCCGGCTATCTTTGCGGTAACCACCGACCCGTTCATCGTCCTGACCTCTAACCTGTTTGCGATCCTCGGCCTGCGCGCGATGTACTTCCTGCTGGCGGGCGTGGCGGAACGTTTCTCGATGCTGAAATACGGTCTGGCGGTGATCCTGATTTTCATCGGTATCAAGATGCTGCTGCTCGACGTGTTCCACATTCCGGTCGGTATTTCGCTGGGCGTGATTGCGTCGATTCTGATCATCACCCTGCTGATTAACACCTGGGTGAACCGTCGTAACGATCGCAAGAACAACGCACAGTCGTAATATTTCGAACTGATTAATGCAAAGCGCGGCCGCTTCACCGGTCGCGCTTTTTAGCGTTCAGGATAGAATTTTAAAGATTACTGCCAGCCGTAACGGCGCACGAACCAGCCTTTCACGCACTGCGTCAGCACCATGTAGCCCGCCAGAATGGCGATCAGCCACGGGAAGTAGCTCAGCGGCAATGCCTGCAATTGCAGGAATCCGGCAACCGGCGAGTAGATCAGTGAAATACCGGTGATCACCACCATCAGCGTCATGATGCACAGCGGCCAGGACGCGCGGCTTTGAATAAACGGCACTTTGCGGGTGCGGATCATGTGCACAATCAGCGTCTGCGACAGCAGCCCTTCAATGAACCAGCCGGACTGGAACAACGTCTGCGCCTCCACCGTATTGGCTTTAAACACCCACCACATCAGGCTGAAAGTCAGAATGTCGAATACGGAACTGATCGGCCCGAAGAACACCATAAAGCGGCCAATATCCCCGGCGTTCCAGCGCTGCGGTTTCGCCAGTTGCTCTTCATCCACATTATCAAACGGGATCGCCACCTGAGACACATCGTAAATCAGGTTCTGAATCAGCAGATGCAGCGGCAACATTGGCAGGAACGGCAAAAAGGCGCTGGCGACCAGCACGCTGAACACGTTACCAAAGTTGGAACTGGCAGTCATTTTGATGTATTTCAGCATGTTGGCGAAAGTTCTGCGCCCTTCCGTCACGCCCTGCTCCAGCACCATCAGGCTTTTTTCCAGCAGAATAATATCGGCCGCCTCTTTGGCGATATCCACCGCAGAATCCACGGAAATCCCAATGTCCGCCGCACGCAGCGCAGGCGCGTCGTTAATGCCGTCACCCATAAAGCCAACCACATGCCCTTCGCCGCGCAGTACGCGCACAATGCGTTCTTTGTGCATCGGTGTCAGTTTGGCAAACACCGTGGTTTCGCGGGCGACGTTCAGCAGTTGCACATCGTCAAGCGCATCGATATCGCTGCCGATCACGACGTTATCGGCCTGTAATCCGACATCTTTGCAGACTTTACGCGCCACCAGCGGATTGTCGCCGGTGAGGATTTTCACCGTCACGCCTTTGCGTTGCAGTGCATCCAGCGCCGGTGCGGTGCTTTCTTTTGGCGGATCGAGGAATGCGATATACCCGGCCAGGATCAGGCTGGATTCATCGGTCACGCCGTAGCCCTGCGTGCGCGATGGCATCACTTTATGCGCCACGGCTACCACGCGCAGCCCCTGCTGATTGAGATCGTCAGTAATGCGGCGGATGCGCGCCAGCAGCACATCGGTCAGCGGCACAATCTCACCGTTGAGCTGCACCAGCGTACAAATCGACAGCATTTCTTCCAGCGCGCCTTTGCAAATCAGGCGGTGATTCTGGTCGTTTTCGGCGACGACGACAGACATACGGCGACGGTCGAAGTCAAACGGAATTTCATCCACTTTCAGCGAGTTATGCGCCGGACCGGCATCGCCTGCTTCCAGCACCGCAACATCCAGCAGGTTTTTCAGGCCGGTTTGATAATGGCTGTTCAGCCACGCCAGATGCAGCACCTCATCACTGGTCACGCCCAGCACATCGGTGTGGCGCTCGAGCACGATTTTATCCTGCGTCAGCGTGCCGGTTTTATCCGTGCAGAGGATATCCATTGCGCCGAAGTTCTGTATCGCATCCAGACGTTTGACGATCACCTTCTGGCGGGAGAGTTTTACCGCGCCTTTGGCCAGCGTGGACGTCACAATCATCGGCAGCATTTCCGGCGTCAACCCGACCGCCACGGAGAGCGCAAACAGTGCGGCTTCCCACCAGTCGCCTTTGGTGTAACCGTTGATCACCAGCACCACAGGTGTCATTACCATCATAAAGCGGATCAGCAGCCAGCTGACTTTGCTGATCCCGGCCTGGAACGCGTTTGGCTGTGTATCTTCCTGTACCACACGTTCGGCAAGCTGACCGAACCAGGTTTTGCTGCCGGTGGCGATCACCATCGCAATCGCCGTGCCGCTCACCACGTTGGTGCCCATAAAACACAGGGTGTTCAGTTCAAGCGGATCAGCCGCAACCGGTTTCTTCTCGCAGGCGTGTTTTTCCACCGGCAGGGATTCACCGGTCAGCGCCGCCTGGCTGATAAACAAATCCTTGGCCGAAAGAATGCGCAGGTCTGCCGGGATCATATCGCCCGCTGACAATTTGATCAGGTCACCCGGCACCAGCTGACTGATCGGGATTTCCACTGTTTCGCTGCGGCCGGTTTGCGCGTCACTGCGCAGCACGGTCGCGGTGTTGCTGACCATCGCTTTCAGCGCATCGGCGGCTTTATTGGAACGCGCCTCCTGAATGAAATGCATGAAAGTAGAAATAAACACCATCGCGCCAATCACCAGCGCAGCCGTTAAATCGTCGGTGGCGTAAGACACCAGCCCGAGCACGGTCAGCAGCAGATTGAACGGATTGCGGTAGCAGTGCCACAGATGCAGCCACCAGGGTGCCGGTTGCTGATCGCCGGTCTGATTCAGGCCGGAAACTTCGCGGATTGCATCGGCTTCCTGCGCAGTCAGCCCTTCCGGATGACTGGAAAATTGCAGGTAAAGCTGGTCTTCGGTGGCGCGGGCACAGGCCTGACAATGCGCCGACATAGCGGCAGGGATGGCCTGCACTGCACGGGCAGATACGTTTTCCAGCATCGGATCGCGGCGGACTAAGCGGCGCGGTAAATTACGGCTGAGCGCACTGAGCAGCCGGGAAGTGAAATTTTTAAACATCATTCGCACCTTTGTTGCGCCCACAGCGAAGCCGCCATGAGCATGGCAAAAGGGTTGTTAAAAACAGGGCGAACGAAAAGACGTGCGCCACTGCCTGCCAGGTAAAGTCACGGCAAGCAGCGGCAAAAATGCGGGTGCTTACCGGATCACAACGGACCTACAGAATTGGGGTCGGGTTCCATGGGTTTTCACCTCCGGTAAGGAACGGTTTGGAAATTCATACGCATCGGGTATAAAAATCCGTTAGGGTAACGGCACGGGATGACGCGTACATCATCTCCGGCGAGCGCAGTATACGCCGGTTAACTACAACCAATTTTAAACCTGACCCTCATTCACCTTAAAACATGACCCAGCAAAATCGCCTGACCATTAATGATATTGCCCGCCTGAGCGGTGTCGGAAAATCCACGGTTTCCCGCGTTTTGAATAACGAAGGCAACGTCAGCCCGCAAACCCGCGAACGGGTGTTGCAGGTGATTGAACAACAGCATTTCAGTCCGTCGAAATCGGCGCGGGCCATGCGCGGGTTCAGCGACAAAATTGTGGCGATCATCGTGTCGCGTCTCGACTCTCCTTCGGAAAATCTGGCCGTACGCGCCATGTTGCCGCTGTTTTATCAGCAAGGGTATGACCCGATTGTGCTGGAAAGTCAGTTCAGCGCAGAGCGCGTGAAAGAGCATTTGCAGGTGCTGAAACAGCGCAATATCGATGGCATTGTGCTGTTTGGTTTCACCGGACTTTCAGCCCAAATGCTGACGCCCTGGCAGGATAAAATGGTGGTGCTGGCACGCGATATGCCGGGGCTATCTTCGGTGTGTTATGACGATGCGGGTGCGGTGCAACTGCTGATGCAAAAACTGCTGGCGCAGAACATACGGGAGATTGGCTTTATCGGTGTGTCGCCGCAGGACACCACCACCGGCCAGCGCCGCAGCGCGGCCTTTCGGACTTTTTGTAAAGAGCATGGCCTGACACCACACATTGCGCTGGGCGAACTAACTTATCAGAGCGGCTTCGACCTGATCCCGCAGTTGCTGAAAAATAACATTCAGGCCGTCGTCTGCGCGTCCGACACCATTGCCATCGGCGCACAAAAATACCTGCAACAACAGCAAATCCGTGGCGTGCAGGTGTGCGGTATCGGCAACAACCCGCTGCTGCATTTCCTGTTCCCGGAATCGTATTCCGTAGAACTCGGCTATGGCGCGGGCGGCGAAGCAGCGGCGAAGCAACTGCTGGCGCAGCTCAGCGGTTCCACGACGGTGCGGCAGCTGATTATCCCCGGAAAGCTTGCTTTCTGAATCCCCCGCCTTTCTGACCTTTGACTTTCTAAAAAGCAGAAACTTTGTGATCGTCCCGGCAAAACCGGGAACGTTCCCGGACAAGTTCCCACCGCCTTCGCTATGCTTGAACCGTACCCTACACTCTTACGCAAAATCACAGGCCACTTCCCATGAGCAAAGTTAAGCAACAGGATGTTGATCAGCTGATCGCCCTCGTTGGCGGCAGCGACAATATCGCGATGGTGACTCACTGCATTACGCGTCTTCGTTTTGTCCTCAATGACCCGTCCAAAGCCGACCCGAAAGGTCTCGAAGCCCTGCCGATGGTCAAAGGCTGCTTCACCAACGCCGGTCAGTTCCAGGTGGTTATCGGCCCGGAAGTGGATGATTACTACAAAGTTCTGATCGCCAGCACCGGTAAAAGTGCGGCCGGAAAAGAACAGGCAAAAGTTGCCGCCCGCCAGAATATGAGCTGGTTTGAGCGCAGCATTTCTCACTTTGCGGAAATCTTTTTCCCGCTGTTACCGGCGCTGATCAGCGGCGGTTTAATTCTCGGTTTCCGCAATGTTATCGGCGAAATTCCGATGAGCGGCGGCCAGACGCTGGCGCAGATGCACCCGCTGTGGCAATCCATTTACGACTTCCTCTGGCTGCTTGGCGAAGCCGTGTTTATGTTCCTGCCGGTGGCGGTGTGCTGGTCGACGGTCAGAAAAATGGGCGGCACCGAAATCCTCGGGATTGTGCTTGGCATAACGCTGGTATCGCCGCAACTGATGAACTCCTACAACCTCGGGCAGCAAATCCCTGAAGTATGGAATTTCGGCTGGTTCACCATCGAAAAGGTCGGTTATCAGGCGCAGGTCATTCCTTCCGTTCTCGCCGGTATGGCGCTGGCGATGATCGAAAATGGCCTGAAACGCATCGTGCCTAATTATCTGTATCTGGTGATTGTGCCCGTCAGCTCGCTGATTATTGCCGTATTCCTGGCGCATACGCTGATCGGGCCGTTTGGCCGCATGGTGGGCGACGGCGTGGCATTCGCGGTGAAATTCATCATGACCGGCAGCCTCGCACCCATCGGTGCCGCGCTGTTTGGTTTCCTCTATGCGCCACTGGTCATCACCGGCGTGCATCAGACCACCCTTGCCATCGACATGCAGATGGTGCAAAGCACCGGCGGAACCCCGGTGTGGCCGCTGATCGCCCTGTCCAATATTGCGCAAGCCGCTGCGGTCGTCGGCGTGATTATCGTCAGCCGCAAACATAATGAGCGCGAGATCTCCGTGCCCGCAGCGATATCCGCGTTCCTCGGCGTAACCGAACCGGCGATGTACGGCATCAACCTGAAATACCGCTTCCCGATGCTGTGCGCGATGATTGGCTCAGCGTTTGCCGGCCTGATTTGCGGCCTGTTCCACGTCACGGCCAACGGCATCGGCGTCGGCGGCTTACCGGGTATTTTGTCCATCAAACCGCAGTTCTGGAGTATTTACGCACTGGCCATGCTGGTGGCGATCGTGGTGCCGATTATCCTGACCGTGCTGGTTTATCAGCGGAAAGCCCGCCGGGGTGAACTGGCAGTGGTGTAAGACATTCAAGAAGGAAAATGGAATGAACAGCGAATTGCCGTGGTGGAAAAACGGCGTGATTTACCAGATTTATCCCAAGAGTTTTCAGGACACCACGGGCAGCGGCACCGGTGATATCAACGGCATCACACAGCGTCTGGATTACCTGAAAACCCTTGGCGTTGATGCGATATGGCTGACGCCGATGTACCTGTCGCCGCAGATTGATAACGGCTACGACGTGGCCGATTACTGCGAGATTGACCCGGCTTACGGCACGCTCGAAGACTTTGAACGGCTGACTGCAGAAGCGCATCAGCGTGGGATCCGCATCGTGATGGATATGGTGTTTAATCATACCTCGACGCATCACGAGTGGTTCCGCCAGTCGCAGGATGCGGGCAGCCCGTTCCGGCCTTTCTATATCTGGCGTGATGGGGCAACGGAGGGCGGACCGCCGAATAACTGGCGCTCCAAATTCGGTGGCGGTGCCTGGCAATGGCACGAAACCAGCGGCCAGTATTACCTGCATCTGTTCGCCACCGAGCAGGCCGATCTGAACTGGGAATACCCACCGGTGCGCGAGGCGCTGAAAAAAGTCTGCCAGTTCTGGGCGGATAAGGGCGTCGACGGGCTGCGGCTGGACGTGATCAATCTGGTGTCGAAACAACAGGATTTCCCGACCGACGATGCCGGTGATGGCCGGCGCTTTTACACTGACGGTCCGCGTATTCATGAGTTCCTGCAGGAATTCAGCCGTGACGTATTTAAGCCGCTGGGGCTGATGACCGTCGGCGAAATGTCTTCAACGAAGCTGGAGCATTGTCGCCGTTACGCCGCCAATGACGGCAGCGAACTGTCGATGACCTTTAACTTCCATCACCTGAAAGTCGATTATCCGAACGGTGAAAAATGGGCCGATGCACCGCCGGATTTCGTGCAGCTCAAGCAGATTTTCCGCGAGTGGCAGCAGGGAATGCACGGTCACGCCTGGAATGCGCTGTTCTGGTGTAATCACGATCAGCCGCGCATTGTGTCGCGCTTTGGCGATGAAGGCGCGCTGCGCACGACGTCTGCCAAAATGCTGGCAATGGTGCTGCACGGCCTGCAGGGTACGCCGTATATTTATCAGGGCGAGGAAATCGGCATGACCAATCCGGGCTTTGAACATCTCGAACAATATCGCGATGTGGAAAGCCTGAATATGTTTGCCGAACTGAAAACTGACGGGCGCAGCAACGAAGAACTGTTGCGTATTCTGGCGAGGAAATCACGGGACAACTCGCGTACGCCGATGCAGTGGAATGCCGGGGAACAGGCCGGATTTACTTCCGGCACGCCGTGGATTTCCGTCAGCCACAACGCGCAGGACATCAATACCGAACAGGCACTGGCGGATAAAGACTCGGTATTTTATCTGTATCAGCAACTGATCCGCCTGCGCAAAACGCTGCCGGTACTGACCGATGGCGATTATCAGGATTTGCTGCCAGAACATCCGCAGTTGTGGTGTTATACCCGTCAGGCGTCAGGCAAAACCTTGCGCGTGGTGGCAAACCTGAGCGGGCAGGAGCAGACACTTACGCTGGCAGAATTAGATGGCAACACGCTGCTGAGTAATTACGCCTCGCCTGCCATTTCCGGCACGCTTCGTCCGTACGAATGTCTCTGGCAACTCGCCGGATAGTCTGAATTCCCCCTTCTGTCGGGTCGGTCACAGTCGTGGCTGACCCGTTTATTTTGTATGCATCCCCTTATAAAACAACAGGCAAAATTCAGGCCAGAATTTACATTTGGTCATCAATTCCTCCGCCGAAAAAATTCTTTGTTTCAGGTCAATAAAATGAGAATTAACGCTCGCGCAGATCCTACATCTAGTGTGTATAGTACACACCCAACCCAATATATAGCGGTTTTCCGCAAATGCCACACAACCGGCCTGTAAGCCTTGTGGGGCGCGGGATCCGTCCAAAAGGAGTATCATTGTGAAGGCAGACAGACAGGAAACCGTACCCGCAAAATCCACCAAAATGCAGCCCATCGTGATTAAGCGGGATGGTTGTCAGGTCCCTTTCGATGAAGTTCTGATCAAACAAGCGGTGCAACGCGCAGCCGAAGCCGCCGGTATCGACAGCATTGGTTATTGCGCGCAGGTTGCCCGTATTGTGGCAGAGAATCTGCAAGATCAGGCGCGCGTCGATATCCATGAAATTCAGGATGCGGTTGAAAACCAGCTGATGGCGGGGCCGCACAAGAAACTGGCGCGTGCCTATATTGAATACCGCCATGACCGCGACGTGAAACGTGAAATGCGCGGACGCCTGAATCAGGAAATCCGTGGTCTGGTTGAGCAAAGCAATATGGCGCTGCTCAACGAAAACGCCAACAAAGACAGCAAAGTTATCCCGACCCAGCGCGATTTACTCGCCGGGATTGTGGCCAAGCATTACGCCAAACAGCATATTTTACCCCGTGACGTGGTGCTGGCGCATGAACGCGGCGAAATTCATTATCACGATCTGGATTATTCGCCGTTCTTCCCGATGTTTAACTGCATGTTGATCGACCTGAAAGGCATGCTGAATCACGGTTTCAAAATGGGCAATGCTGAAATTGACACGCCAAAGTCGATTTCAACGGCAACCGCCGTCACCGCACAGATTATCGCGCAGGTCGCCAGCCACATTTACGGCGGCACCACCATTAACCGCATCGACGAAGTGCTGGCGCCGTTTGTTACCGCCAGCTTCAACAAACATCGTCAGACCGCTGAAGAATGGCAGATTGCCGATGCCGAAGCGTTCGCCCGTAACCGTACCGAGAAAGAGTGTTATGACGCATTCCAGTCGCTGGAATATGAAGTCAATACGCTGCACACCGCCAACGGCCAGACGCCGTTTGTTACCTTCGGTTTCGGTCTCGGCACGTCGTGGGAATCACGCCTGATCCAGCAGTCTATTTTGCGTAACCGCATTGCCGGGCTGGGTAAAAACCGCAAAACCGCCGTGTTCCCGAAACTGGTGTTTGCCATCCGCGACGGCCTGAACCATAAAGCCGGCGATGCCAATTACGACATCAAGCAACTGGCTCTCGAATGCGCCAGCAAGCGCATGTATCCGGACATTCTTAATTACGATCAGGTGGTGAAAGTCACCGGTTCGTTCAAAACCCCGATGGGCTGCCGCAGTTTCCTGGGCGTTTACGAAGAGAACGGCGAAATGATCCACGAAGGCCGCAACAATATCGGCGTGATCAGCCTGAACCTGCCGCGTATCGCGCTGGAAGCCAAACGCGATGAAGCGGCGTTCTGGACACTGCTCGACGAGCGTTTATTGCTGGCGAAAAAAGCGCTGATGACCCGCATTGCGCGTCTCGAAGGCATCAAGGCTCGCGTTGCGCCGATCCTGTACATGGAAGGCGCCTGCGGTGTGCGTCTGAAAGCCGACGACGATATTTCCGGCATATTCAAAAATGGTCGTGCCTCGATTTCGCTCGGCTACATCGGCGTGCATGAAACCATTAACGCGCTGTTCGGCGATCAGACCCACGTGTTCGATGCCAGTCAGTTACGCGAAAAAGCCGTGGCGATTGTCGCCCGCCTGAAAGCCGCCACCGACAGCTGGAAAGATGAAACCGGCTACGGCTTCAGCCTGTACAGCACGCCGAGCGAAAACCTGTGCGACCGTTTCTGTCGTCTGGATAAAGCCGAATTCGGCCTGGTGGCCGGTGTCACCGATAAAGGTTATTACACCAACAGCTTCCATCTTGACGTCGAGAAGAAAGTCAATCCGTATGAAAAACTCGATTTCGAAGCACCGTATCCGCCACTGAGCAACGGCGGGTTCATCTGCTACGGCGAATACCCGAACCTGCAGCACAACCTGAAAGCGCTGGAAGACGTGTGGGATTACAGTTACACCCGCGTGCCGTATTACGGTACCAATACGCCAATTGATGAATGCTACGACTGCGGCTATACCGGTGAATTCGAATGCACCAGCAAAGGCTTCACCTGCCCGAAATGCGGCAATCACGAGCCTTCCCGCGTGTCGGTCACCCGCCGCGTGTGCGGTTATCTCGGCAGCCCGGATGCGCGTCCGTTTAACGCCGGTAAGCAGGAAGAAGTGAAGCGCCGGATAAAACATCTGGGTAACGGTCAGCTGGGTTAATGTTTTGAGATTCCATCAATATTATCCAATCGACGTGGTGAACGGGCCGGGAACACGCTGCGTGCTGTTCGTTTCCGGCTGCGTCCACGAATGCCGCGGGTGCTATAACAAAAGCACCTGGCGGCTGGATTCCGGCAAACCGTTTACGCAGGAAGATGAAGACCGCATCATCGCCGATCTGCAAAACACGGTGATCCCGCGTCAGGGTTTGACGCTCTCCGGCGGCGATCCGCTGCATCCGCAAAATCTGTCGGCGGTGCGCCAGTTGTTAGTGCGCGTACAGACGGAATGCCCTGGCAAAGATGTGTGGATGTGGACAGGTTATACGCTCGGGGAACTGAGCGCTGAACAGCAGGAAGTCACCGCGTTAATCAACGTGCTGGTCGACGGGAAGTTCGTGCAGGAACTGAAAGACCCGTCACTTATCTGGCGCGGCAGCGGCAATCAGGTGATTCATTATTTGCGTTAATGCTTTCAGAGGGGAAATCACTCCCCTCACTTTTCTAAAATACACGCTGATAATCAGAAAACGAACCATGTTCTTCGACGTATTTATTTATCACCTCAATTCCTTTTTGATTTTCACGCCTCCATTTCTGCGCAGGTGTTTCGGGTATTAACGTAACAGGTAAATCATTGAATTCACGATTGAGTGCTTCTGACATACAAAGTCCTTTTGTAATTAATGTTTAAAAATACATCCGACAACCAGAGTGTAATTTGTACTGTTCATCCCGTAAATCACCCGCTTTCATTCCTGCGGGACGTCTTCCAACTCTTCACTTTCCTGCAACCAGACCTTCACCCAATTGTCACTTAGCGCGCCCAAGATGATGCCAACGCCACACTGAGGTTTGCATCATGACCCTTTCATACCGCTTTCAAATTTCCCCTGCTACTGCCCGTTTCTACCGCGCGAGGTATTCATTGTGATGAACTTATCTAGACATCCGACCAGTCACGCCAGGGTGTATCAGCAAATCGCTGCCGAACTGGAACAGGAACTGCGTAACGGTTACCGCTGCGGCGATTATCTGCCGCCGGAACAACAACTTGCCGAACGTTTTCAGGTAAATCGCCATACGCTGCGCCGTGCGGTGGATGAACTGGTGGATCGCGGCTGGCTGCAACGCCGTCAGGGCATTGGCACGCTGGTGCTGATGCGTCCTTACGATTATCCGCTGCATTCGCAGGCACGGTTCAGCCAGAACCTGCTGGATCAGGGCAGCCATCCGACCAGCGAACGTCTGCTGGCGGTGCTGCGTCCGGCGACCGATCACGTCGCGGCGGCGCTGTCACGGCAGGAAGGCGACACAATTATTCACCTGCGTACGCTGCGCCGCGTTAACGGCGTGCCGGTCTGTGTGATTGACCACTATTTGCCCGATCTCGACTGGTGGCCTGCATTGCAAAATTTCCATAACGGCTCGCTGCACGATTTTATCCGTGAAGAAATTAAGCAAAAGCTCAGCCGCCGCACCACCCGCATCAATGCCCGCCGCGCGCTGGCAAAAGAGAGCAAATTACTCGAAATCGTCCCGCAGGCACCGCTGCTGTGTGTCCGCACCCTGAACATTTGTGAAGGCAGCGATACGGTGGCGGAATACTCCGTCAGCCTGACGCGCGCCGACATGATCGAACTGACCATGGAGCACTGAATGGATCACCTGCAAACCCGCCAGCGCTGGATGTCGGTGCTGGCTCACAGCCGTCCCGATGAGCTGCTCGCCCACTGGCAGCCGCTGAATTTGTCCCCGCAATTTGAGCGCATCCGCGCCGCTGAAACCGGTCTGACCCAGCTTCAGGGGCGCATGGGCGGAACCGGTAAACGTTTTGTGATGGGCGATATGACTGTCACCCGCGCCGTCATTCAGTTAGACGGTGGCGTCTACGGCTACAGCTACGTCAGCGGTCGCAATAAACCGCACGCCGAACTGTGCGCGGTTATTGACGGCCTGCTGCAAATACAGGGCATGGATGAACTGCTGCATAAACGCGTGATAGCGCCTCTGGCCGCGCTGCAACAGGAACGCCGCCAGCAACGCGCCCGCGAGGTGGCTTCCAGCCGCGTCGATTTCTTTACTCTGGTTCGCGGAGAATAACTCATGTCACTTGTTGCCAGTTTTCAACATCCGGTTGCCGATGCGCAGTACAGTTTTCGCCGTATCCTCAAAGCGTTAAGCGAGCCTGGCGTCAGCGTGCAACTCCCCGCCATGCCTGGTTTCGGCGCTTTAGGTTCCGCCAGCGCCTGCGTGCTGCTGACACTTATCGATAACGACACGCCGCTGTGGCTGAGCGCCTCGCTCAACGATGAAATCCTGCGTAAAAACCTGCGCTTTCATACCGGCGCAGTGCTCACCGATGACCCGTCCTCTGTCAGTTTTGCGCTGGCCGATCCGGCGCTCGACAGCGCCACCCTGCTGGCTTTCCCCTGCGGTGATGAGATGTCGCCGGAGCTGGCCACCAGCGTGATTGTTCAGCTGGACAGCCTGACCGGCGGCACCCCGCTGCGTCTGCGCGGGCCGGGTATTGAAAACAGCCGGACCCTTTCTCCGCTGTTGCCTGATTGCGTACGCGACTATCTGCTCAACCGCCCTCACCGTTTCCCGCTGGGACTGGACTTTATGTTCACCTGCGGCGAAGAACTGATTGCCATACCGCGCACCACGCGCGTGGAGGTGTGCTGATGTACGTCGCCGTTAAAGGGGGTGAGAAGGCGATTGCCGCCGCTCACCAGTTGCTGGCGCACGAGCGCCGTGGCAATACCGGGGTAAATGAACTCGGTTGTGACCAGATCGAACAACAACTGGGCTTAGCCGTTGACCGTGTGATGAGCGAAGGCGGGATTTACGACCGTGAACTGGCCGCGCTGGCGATTAAGCAGTCCGGCGGTGATCTGGTTGAAGCCATTTTCCTGCTGCGCGCTTACCGCACCACCTTGCCGCGTCTGGCCACCAGCGAGCCGCTGAACACAAAATCGATGCGCCTCGAACGCCGGATTTCCGCCATTTATAAAGACTTGCCCGGCGGACAGGTGCTCGGCCCGACTTACGATTACACCCACCGTCTGCTGGATTTCGCGCTACTGGCCGAAGGTGAAGCGCCGTTCACACCCATAGCCGATGAACCCCAGCAGGAAGAGTGCGGCCATGTGTTTGATTTGCTGACGAATCAGCAACTGGCAGTTCGTGAAGAAGATGACGGCACCGAACCGGAAGATATCACCCGTACGCCGCCGGTGTTTCCGGCCTCCCGTGCAGCGCGCCTGCAACAACTGGTGCGCGGTGATGAAGGTTTCCTGCTGTCGCTGAGTTATTCCACCCAGCGCGGTTACGGACGCAATCACCCGTTCGCCGGTGAAATCCGTACCGGCTGGCTCACCGTCGAAATCGTGCCGGAAGAGCTGGGTTTTGCGATTGATATCGGCGAAATCCTGCTGACTGAATGCGAAATGGTGAACGGCTTTGTCGCGCCGGAAGACAAACCGCCGCACTTTACCCGTGGCTACGGGCTGGTGTTTGGTCGCGCCGAACGCAAAGCGATGTCGATGTCTCTGGTGGATCGCGCACTGCAAACCCGTGAATACAACGAGCAGATCAGCAGCCCGGCGCAGGATGAAGAATTCGTTTTGTCCCACGCCGATAACGTCGAAGCTGCCGGTTTTGTCTCGCATCTTAAATTGCCGCACTACGTCGATTTCCAGGCCGAACTGGAGTTGTTAAAACGCCTGCGCGCCGCGAAAGAACAGGACTCCGCCAATGAACAATAATGCAGCCCAAACGATCACCGGCTACAACCACGGTTATCTCGACGAACAGACCAAACGCATGATCCGACGTGGGATCCTCAAAGCCGTGGCGATCCCCGGTTATCAAGTGCCGTTCGCCGGTCGCGAGATGCCGATGCCTTACGGCTGGGGCACCGGCGGGATCCAGCTCACGGCCAGCGTGATCGGCGAAAAAGATGTGCTGAAGGTGATCGACCAGGGCGCGGATGACACCACCAATGCCGTGTCGATCCGCAAATTTTTCCAGAGCGTCGCGGGAGTGAAAACGACCGGGAAAACCGTGGAAGCCAGCCTGATCCAGACCCGTCACCGCATTCCGGAAACGCCGTTGCAGGAAGATCAGATCCTGATTTTCCAGGTGCCGATCCCTGAGCCTCTGCGCTTTATCGAACCGCGTGAAACCGAAACCCGCAAAATGCACGCGCTGGAAGAATACGGCGTGATGCAGGTGAAACTGTATGAAGACATCGCCCGCTTCGGCCATATCGCCACCACTTACGCCTATCCGGTGAAAGTGAATGACCGCTACGTGATGGATCCGTCGCCGATCCCGAAATTTGATAACCCGAAAATGAACATGATGCCCGCATTGCAGCTGTTCGGTGCCGGACGCGAAAAACGCATTTACGCCCTGCCGCCGTTCACCAAAGTCGAAAGCCTGGATTTCGACGATCATCCGTTCACCGTTCAGCAATGGGATGAACCTTGTGCGATCTGCGGTTCGCACCACAGCTATCTCGATGAAGTGGTGCTCGACGATCAGGGCAACCGCATGTTCGTGTGCTCCGACACTGACTTTTGTGCTCAGCAGGTTGAGCAACAGGCTTCAAACGAGGGTAACCGCTGATGAACACTCCGTTAAATCTCGCCGCCGAACCGCTGCTGTCGGTGAATAACCTGACCCATCTTTATGCGCCGGGTAAAGGCTTTTGCGATGTGTCATTCAATCTGTATCCCGGTGAAGTGCTGGGTATTGTCGGCGAATCCGGTTCCGGCAAAACCACGCTGTTGCAGTCGATTTCCGCCCGTCTTGCGCCGCAGGAAGGACAGGTCATCTACAACAACGGCCAGACCACTGCGCAGTCGCTGTATGACATGCCAGAAAGTGACCGCCGCCGTCTGCTGCGCACTGACTGGGGCGTGGTGCATCAGCATCCGATGGACGGCTTGCGCCGCCAGGTTTCTGCCGGTGGCAATATCGGCGAGCGTCTGATGGCGGTCGGTGAACGTCATTACGGCGATATCCGCAAGAAAGCCGGTCAGTGGCTGGAAGATGTCGAAATCCCCGTTTCACGTATTGATGACCTGCCGACCACGTTTTCGGGTGGGATGCAGCAACGTCTGCAAATCGCCCGCAATCTGGTGACGCATCCGCGTCTGGTGTTTATGGATGAACCGACCGGTGGCCTGGACGTGTCCGTTCAGGCGCGTCTGCTGGATCTGCTGCGCACGCTGGTGGTGGAAATGCAGCTGGCGGTGGTGATTGTCACCCATGACCTCGGCGTTGCCCGCCTGCTTGCACACCGTTTGCTGGTAATGAAGCAAGGTCAGGTGGTGGAAAGTGGTTTAACCGACCGCGTGCTCGACGATCCGCATCATCCATATACGCAGCTGCTGGTTTCTTCCGTGCTGTCCTGAATCTAATTCCAGAGAAAGAGTGACCAAAATGACGACGAAGCTCAGGGTCGAAAATCTCAGTAAAACTTTCGTTCTGCATAACCAGAACAGCGCCAGATTACCGGTGTTCAGCCACGCTTGCCTGACGGTCGATGCCGGGGAATGCGTGGTGCTGCACGGCCATTCCGGTAGCGGGAAATCTACCCTTTTGCGCTCGTTATACGGCAACTATTTGCCGGACAGCGGCAAAATTTGGGTCGAACATCAGGGTCAGCAGATTGATATGGTCAGCGCCGAAGCGCGCGAGATCCTGGCCGTTCGCCGCCATACGGTCGGCTGGGTCAGCCAGTTTCTGCGGGTGATCCCACGTATCAGCGCACTGAATCTGGTGATGCAGCCGCTGCTGGAACTGGGTGTGGATAAAGCGCAAAGCGAAGCCCGCGCCAGCGCGTTGCTGCGCCATCTGAATGTGCCGGAACGCCTGTGGCATCTTGCGCCCTCAACGTTTTCCGGCGGCGAACAGCAGCGCGTGAATATCGCCCGCGGCTTTGTGGTGGATTATCCGGTGCTGTTGCTCGATGAACCGACCGCCTCGCTGGATGCGACCAACCGCGCCGCCGTGGTCACGCTGATTGAACAGGCCAAAGCGCGCGGAGCAGCAGTAGTCGGGATTTTCCACGATGAAGATGTGCGCCAACGTGTTGCCGATCGTTTGTATGAAATGAGCCCGGAAACGGCGCCGGAGATGTCCGTATGATCATCAATAACGTCAGACTGGTACTCGACGATCAGGTTGTTGAAGGATCGCTTGAGATGAAAAATGGCGTGATCAGCGCCTTCGCAGACAGCAGCAGTCAGTTGCCGCAAGCGCTGGATGCGCAGGGAGGCTGGTTGCTGCCGGGTTTAATCGAACTGCACACCGACAATCTGGATAAGTTTTTCACGCCGCGACCGAAAGTGGACTGGCCCGCGCATTCTGCCATGAGCAGCCACGATGCGCTGATGGTCGCCAGCGGCATTACCACGGTACTGGACGCCGTCGCTGTCGGCGATGTGCGCGACGGCGGGCATCGTCTGGATAATCTGCAAAAGATGATCGACGCCATCATCAACAGCCAGAATGCCGGACTGAACCGCGCCGAACACCGGCTGCATCTGCGTTGCGAACTGCCGCATGAAACCACATTGCCGTTGTTCGAGAAGCTGATGGATACGTCAATACTGTCACTGGTTTCGCTGATGGACCATTCGCCCGGCCAGCGCCAGTTCGCCACACCGCAGAAGTATCGTGAGTATTATCAGGGCAAGTACAACCTTAACGACGAGCAGATGGACGACTATCAGGAAGAGCAAATAGCCCTCTCGCGCCGCTGGGCGCAGCCAAACCGTGAAGCGATTGCCGCACACTGCCGCGAGCGCAATATTTCGCTGGCCAGCCATGACGATGCGACTGCCGCGCATGTTGAAGAATCACTGGCACTCGGCAGCGTAATCGCCGAATTCCCGACCACTGAAGAAGCCGCGCGTGCATCGCACGCCAACGGTTTGCAGGTGCTGATGGGCGCACCGAATATCGTGCGCGGCGGGTCGCATTCCGGCAACGTCGCGGCGCACCATCTGGCCTCGCTCGGCCTGCTGGATATTCTCTCTTCCGATTACTATCCCGCCAGCCTGCTCGATGCGGTCTTCCGCATTGCAACTGACGACAATAACGCTTTCAGCCTGCCGCAGGCGGTGAAGCTGGTGACACGTAATCCGGCCAATGCGCTCGGATTGCAGGATCGTGGTGAAATCGCAGAAGGCAAGCGCGCTGATCTGGTGCTGGCACGGGCGCATGGCGATCATCACTACGTGCAAAACGTCTGGCGTCAGGGCATTCAGGTGTTCTGAGGGAATAAAAGTCTTGCTCCTCCCTCTTCACAGGGGAGGGAGCAGGCCGAATTCTTACTCAGCAAGGGAGAAAAAATGAGCCGTTTACTCTATCTGATGGGCGCTTCGGGTTCGGGAAAGGACAGTCTGCTGGACGCCCTGCGCCAGCATTTACCGGCCAGCGTCACCGTGGCACATCGTTATATTACGCGCCCCGCAGACGCCGGTTCGGAAAACCATATTGCGCTGAGCGAAGCCGAATTTCTTCAGCGTCGCCAGCAGGGGTTGTTCGCGCTGGAATGGCACGCGCATCAGTGCCGGTATGGCGTGGGCATTGAGATAGACCACTGGATGCAACTGGGCTGTCATGTGGTCATGAACGGCTCGCGCGCGCATCTGGAAAAAGCCCGTCAGCGTTATGGTCAGCGCCTGCTGCCGGTGTGTTTACAGGTCTCAGACGATGTGCTGGCCTCGCGCCTTTCGCAGCGCGGGCGCGAAGACGCGGCGCAAATTGCCTGTCGTCTTCAGCGCGCCAGAGAATATGCCAGCGCGCTGCCCGCCGGCTGCCATCTGCTAAACAACGATGGCGCATTGCAGGAAACTTTACAGCATCTTCTGGCTGTCCTTTCATTACCGGTCAGTGTGCCCGTTTATTCCGTAACTTCGCGATGAAGGATCCTATGACAGACATTATTTCTCCCTTTTCACTGGCTGAGGAACAAAATTACGCCCAGCCTAAAATCGGTCAGCAGGTCGAGCTGAACGGATCGCAACTCGGACAGTATGTGCATATTGCAGATAACGCGATCATCGAAGAAACGCAGATCGGTGATTACTCCTACACTGCCGGAAACAATCAGATCTTCTACGCGACGATCGGCAAATTTGTGTCAATCGCCACCTATGTGCGGATCAATCCCGGCAATCATCCGACTTATCAGCGTGTGGCGCAGCACCATTTTACTTACCGCAGTTCGGCGTACGGACTCGGTGAAGACGATCAGGATTTCTTTGACTGGCGGCGTGAGCATCACGTCACGGTCGGTAACGATGTGTGGATTGGCCATAACGCGGTGCTGATGCCTGGTGTGACCGTCGGCAATGGTGCAGTAATCGGCACGTCGGCGGTGGTGACCAAAGACGTCGGGCCATACTCCATCGTCGCGGGTGTGGCAGCGAAGAAGATTGGCATGCGTTTTGACGACAATATGATCGCCAGGATCGAGAAAAGTCAGTGGTGGAACTGGGATCATGAAACGCTGAAAGAAAGGATGCCAGACTTCAGAGATCTGGCGGTGTTTGCGGAAAAATATCTGTGAAGATCGACAGGGATCGGGCTTAAGGTCGGGCAGGCAGAAAATTTGCGTTTTTTGCCTGATACCTTATCACAAGGATCCGCTTCAGCGGATCACACCAATTAAAGTTCTTCAATGCTGGCGGCAATCTGATCGGACTCCAGCACGGTGATCCCGCCCAGACCGGCGTTAAAGGCCTGTTCCTGCAAGGCTTTTGCCACGACATCAGACTCAACGGCTTTCCATTTTCCTGGCAACATTTTGAATAACGGCGCACTCAGTTGTTCGAGCAGGCGCGGCGGATGACGCTGGCCAACCAGCAGAGACGGCCTGACCAGCGTGAGCAACGGCCAGCCCTGCTGCATCAGCGTCAGTTCCATTTCCCCTTTAGTACGGTTATAGAGGAAACGCGAATGCGCATCCGCACCGTGGGCGCTGACGGCCAGACAATGGCGTGCGCCCAGCTCCCGCGCTGCTTTGGCGCAATCGACCACCAGATCGTAATCGACTGCCCGAAATGCCTGTGCACTGCCCGCTTGTTTACGCGTGGTCCCCAGACAGCAGAACAGCAAATCAATCGGTTCATCGAGTGCGACAACCAGCGAGGTCAGATTCGCGCCCAGCGGATTAATCAGTTTATTGCCCGGTGGTAGCGGACGGCGGCTCGGCGCGACAATACGGCTGACACGTGGATCCAGTTGTAGCAGGCGTAAAAGCTCCCGCCCGATCAGCCCGCTTCCACCCAGCAGAAGAGCTTTTGCCATATCACTTCCTTTTAAATAACGGCATACAAATACAGAGAATTGAAGTGTTACCTGAATGTGAATATCACGCTATAAGACAGTTCCTGTTACTGCTGACAGTCAGACTCACTGCCGATCCCACAGCAGTTTCTTACCAAATCCCAGCGCGTTATCCGTCATTTTTATATGACTGAGTTTCAGCGCCCAGACCGGCGCTTTCATCGCGATGGCGACGGGGAAATGTTTGCAATACAGACTGCGTGCACGGCTTTCTTCCTCACCCTCAAGAACGGTCGCTTTGCCGCGATACTGAATGCCTTTAATCAGCGCGATGGTTTTCGGATGTGGCGCAATCGTCCCCACGATGTGGGGCGATCGGGACATCAGCGAACCATGAAGGGTTTTAAGTTCCGTCATGAAATACAGCGTCATGCTGTCCCCGTCGGTGACATAAAAACAATTAGCGCTCCACATTTCACCGTCAGCAGAGGCACACAGCGCCAGCACATGGTTCTTTTTCAGAAATTTCAGGATATGTTTCAGGTCATCAGGGTTATTCATCGCCGATCCTTATTTTCATTTCTCGCAGTTTAACGCGGTATGCCGATGTTTTGCCTCACTCTGTTGTGCCTTTCGGGTAAACTTACACAACCTTTTCTTTCCCATACCCGAGCTTATGCCCACCGCCGCCAACTGGTTTTTATATATGCTGAGAACCCCCACCGGGATGTTGTATACCGGCATCACGACAGACGTGCAGAGGCGTCTCGGCCAGCATCAGTCGGGTAAAGGGGCGAAATCGTTGCGTGGAAAAGGGGAATTACAGCTGGCATTCCAGTGCCCTGCGGGTGACCGCTCGCTGGCATCAAAGCTGGAAATAAAAGTCAAAAAACTGAGTAAGGCGCAGAAAGAGCTGCTGGTGAGAAACGCGCCGGAATGCCTGGAAAATTATCTGGGATTAGCGGAAAGCGGGAAATAAAAAAGGCCGGAAACCGGCCTTTACTGCCTCTGAGTAAAATCAGAAACGGTTAAATGCTGAAGGGAAAACCACTTCCCCGCTGGCGTCAGACAACGCATCGTCTGATAAGGTGAACAACTGGAACGCCGCTTCGGTACCAATCCAACGGCAATGCAGCCCGTGAACGGCAGCAGGTTTAAAACCGAAACGGTTGTAATAGGCGGGATCACCCAATACCACGACGGCGGCGTAACCAAATTCATTCAGGGAATCTAACCCTTCGTATACCAGTTTTTCGCCCAGCCCCTGCCCCCGCAGAGATTGCTCTACCACCAGCGGTACCAGCGCGACCCAGTTGCGGTCTTCGCCCTGGATATCCACCGGACAGAACGCCACATAACCCACCACGCCACCTTCATCGTCGGTCGCGACCACGCCAAGCGTCAGGAGACCATCTTCGCGCAATTCCTGCACCAGATCAGCTTCTGCGCCGGTCGGGAATGAGGCGCGCAGCAGACGGTCTATGCCCGCAGCATCGACCGGAATTTCAGTACGGATTAACATGGCTCAGCTACCGGAGTTTTTGACCCGCGGTCCTCCTGCAGTCCCGCTTCAACGAAATCGGCCAGACGCAGCAGACCGTTTTTCAGCAACAGCGGCATGGTATCGAGATCGATAGAATCCATCAGATTTTTCACATACAGACCGAGCTCGGTGTCACCTTCAATGCGCAGACGTCGCTGGAAGAAAAGCGTATCCGGGTCTTCTTTGCGTGCGGCGATCAGGATCAGGTCGTTGGCACTTCCGCTGAAGCTGACATCCGCCTCGCCGTGTTCAGCGATCACCAGCTTGCCTTCGTCCACCGACATCAGCCAGCTCAGATTCAGATCGCTGACATCAATTTTCAGCCATCGACCTTCGAGGAAATCCAGTTCGCCATCAGCCAGCGCCTGACGAAGCTGCCAGCTCAGCACCTGTTGCACAACCTGACGCTGCAACGCAAACGGCGTAAATTTCAAAGGCACACTCAACAGGGATGGGCCCTGGCGGACCAAACGTGCACGTAGTTTTTGCAACACTGGCACTACTCCTTTCGGTAACTTTTCGGCAAGTTTTAAGGCAGTTATACGGCCTATTTTGACACATTGCCGGGAACGTTCAGCGGTCTACATCAATAAATACTGCAACAGAAAAACGCCACGTACAACCTCCCCGACGGCGGGAAGCCCTTCAACGCCGCAGAAACTGCCTCAAATCAAAATATTGCATCCCTGCCTTCTCTAAAATAGTTCACCAATCAAAGCCCTGACTGATGAATGAATGACGTCGGCAACTGGCTTTTCATCACCCCAACTTTTCAGCTTTGGCTGACCGGTTGCAGTAAGGAACGAGAATGGAGCTACTTTGCCCGGCAGGAAATTTACCTGCGCTGAAAGCGGCAATCGACAATGGCGCTGATGCGGTTTATATCGGTCTGAAAGATGACACCAATGCGCGCCATTTCGCCGGCCTGAATTTTACAGAAAAAAAGCTGCAGGAAGCCGCCAGTTATGTTCACCGCCACCGCCGTAAACTGCATATCGCCATCAATACGTTTGCACATCCTGACGGCTATCAGCGCTGGGAACGCGCGGTGGATATGGCGGCACAGCTCGGCGCTGATGCGCTGATTCTGGCAGATCTGGCGATGCTGGATTACGCGGCGAATAAATATCCCCACGTTGAGCGCCATGTGTCGGTGCAGGCTTCCGCCACCAATGACGAAGCCATTCGTTTTTATAAACGCAACTTTGATGTCGCCCGTGTGGTATTGCCGCGTGTGCTTTCCATGCATCAGGTGCGTCAGCTTTCCCGTACTACCGTTGTGCCGCTGGAAGTGTTCGCGTTCGGCAGTTTGTGCATTATGGCCGAAGGCCGCTGCTATCTTTCGTCTTATCTGACCGGTGAATCGCCAAATACCGTCGGTGCCTGTTCTCCGGCGCGATTCGTGCGCTGGCAACAGACCGCACAGGGCATGGAATCACGGCTGAATGATGTCCTGATCGACCGTTATGAAGAAGGCGAAAACGCCGGTTATCCGACGCTGTGCAAAGGTCGTTATCTGGTGGATGGCGCGAAATACCATGCGCTGGAAGAACCGACCAGCCTGAATACGCTGGAATTATTACCGGAACTGTTCGCCGCGAATATTGCCTCGGTGAAAATTGAAGGACGCCAGCGCAGCCCGGCGTACGTCAGCCAGGTCGCGCGCGTATGGCGTGCGGCCATCGACCGCTGTATGGCCGATCCGCAAAACTTCAAAACCGATGAAGCCTGGATGAACACGCTGGGTTCCATGTCTGAGGGCACACAAACGACGCTCGGTGCCTATCACCGCAAGTGGCAGTAACTGAAGAGACGATGATGAAATATTCTTTAGGCGCCATCCTTTATTACTGGCCGAAAGCACAGGTTGAAGATTTTTATCAGGCCGCGGCGGCCAGCAGTGCGGATGTGATTTACCTCGGCGAAAATGTGTGTACTAAACGCCGTGAAATGAAAGTGAACGACTGGCTGGAGATCGCCCGTCAGCTGGCAGCAACCGGCAAACAGGTGGTGATTTCCACGCTGGCGTTGTTACAGGCACCGTCCGAGCTTAACGAACTGAAACGTTATGTGGAGAATGGCGAGTTTTTGCTGGAAGCCAATGATTTCGGCGCGGTGAATATGGCGGCTGAGCGTAACCTGCCGTTTGTCGTCGGCCATGCGCTGAACTGCTATAACGCGGTCACGCTGAAAATCCTGCAAAAACAGGGCATGGTGCGCTGGTGTATGCCGGTCGAGCTTTCCCGCGACTGGCTGGTGAACCTGCTGAACCAGTGTCAGGATCTGGGCATCCGCGATAAGTTTGAAGTGGAAGTGTTGTCCTACGGACATCTGCCGCTGGCGTATTCGGCGCGCTGTTTTACCGCACGCTCAGAAAACCGGGCGAAGGATGAATGTGAAACCTGCTGCATCAATTATCCGCAGGGCCGCAAAATGCTGTCTCAGGAAAATCAGCAAGTGTTCGTGCTCAACGGCATTCAGACGCAGAGCGGGTATTGCTATAACCTCGGCAATGAACTGACGTCTATGCAGGGACTGGTGGATATTGTGCGTCTGTCGCCGGAAACCATCGGCACGCTCGCCACACTCGAAGCGTTTCGTACTAACGAACGTGGTCTGCATCCGCTGACGCTCACCGATAAAGCCGACTGTAACGGCTACTGGCAGCGCGTCGCCGGACTGGAACTGCGTCAGTAACCGCACGCAGACAAAATTAAAAGGGGATATGACGTTGCGGTCATATCCCTTTTTTTTATGCGCGGGGATGCTTCGGCCGAAACATCGCGCGCAGCCGGACACCATCGCGCAGCATGCCCACAGCAATGCCGATGAATGTGTAAAACACGCAGAGGATCAGCAGCATCATAATGTCGCCACCAACGTCTTTAAACGGCAATCCCATCTGATTCACACCGGCAATCGCTTTAGTCGCCCACGTTGAAGGGAGCATCGAAGAAATGGCCCGAACCCACGCGGGCATCGCCTGCAACGGCCAGATGGTACCGGAAATATAGAACACTGGCGTAGTCAGGAAGGCCAGCGTCAGGTAAATCAGCTCCACGCTGCGCAGGCATTCCGTCACCAGTTTTCCTAAGCCCAGAACCGCCAGCAGGAACGGGAAGGTCAGCAGCAAAATTTCAGGAATGGTGGCCGTTTGCCGGTAACCCAATACCCACGGCCACAGCACAAACAATACGATCGACAGAAACAGCCAGACCGGGATCAGCGCTGAAATCCCCCCCAGAAAAGCCGGGATCGAAGGTTTCCCGGCAGGCCCGCTATTGAGCACAATACTGACACGCACGCTGGCGATCAGCAGCGAGTGCTGCAATAACATCACCAGCAAGCCGGGGAAAATAATCGCGGCAAAACTGATGCCGGGGTTAAACACGTCAAGCGACTGGCCGAGGATCGGCGAAAGCACCACGCTGGCCTGACGCTCACTGAAACCGTTACTGAGCAGCAAATCCGTATTGTACTGCGTGAGGATCGACTGATACGCCGCGAGCACATCCTGCTGGATTTGCCCGTTTGCCAGCCGGTTAGTCGCATCGCCGTACACCGGGATCACGATGTTTTGTCCGGCGAGGATCTTCTTCTCCAGATCGACCGGCATGATGATCACCGCGAACAGTTTTCGCAGCGCCAGATCGTGTTCCGCTTCCGCCAGATTGTCATAAGCGACAGTGGCAATTTTCGATCCCGCATCAAGCTGACGGGCCAGCATGCGACTGGCGGTGCTGTGATCCTGGTCGATCACCGCGACGGGCAAATCCCACACCGTACGGTTGGCATACACCAGACTCATCACGCACAGTGAAAGCAGCAACATCATCCACATCGGTTTATCGAGCAAACCGGTGAGCACTTTACCGAAGGTTTTCCACCAGGTTTTAACCCATTCGCGACCGGTCATTGTCCTGGCTCCTGTTGTTTCATCCGCATATACAGGCGTTTACGTACCAGCAAACTGGTCAGCAGCGGATAGACCAGCAGGATGCAGCACACCATCAGGATGCCGCGCACCGACACTTCGCGCAGGAAAACGTCAAACATGGCGGCCAGTGCGTAACTCAGGGGTTCGATGCCGGAGATAATACGGGCGGGCAGTGGCATCGACAGTACCGGTACCGCCATTCCCGAGAATGTCAGCGCGATACTGACGAAAATCCCCATCATGGTGTAAGCCGTGATCGTGGTTTTGGTGAAGGTGAAAAGCAGCAATCCAAGGCTTTGTGCGGCGATCACATAGAAAAAACCGATCAGCAGCATATATAAGGGATTACCGCTGACACGTGCGTCAAAGAACCCGACCAGCATAGCGATTTCCACCATCAGCAAAGTGGTGAAACACAACGTATACGGTGCGAGTTTGCCGAGCAATGCCAGAGTGAAAGAAGGCGCGCTGAGTAAGGCCTGACTGCGCGCCATCACGTAGATCATGCAGGTTACTGTAAACAATTGCAGCAGGTGAATGGTCGCGGCAAATTGCTGGTAATAGATGTAGCTGCCGCTGGCGTTAAATAAGCTGCCATAAGAGACATCGACGCTTGCCAGCGACGGCAGCGTTTTGCCCATTTCTGTCGCAATGATTGAACGGTAACGGGTGTTAAGTTCGGTGATCAGTCCGCTGAAATCCTGAGTGGAGTACAGTCCGGCACCATAGAATAAAGCGTTGTAATAGAGCACCGCACTGGGCTGTTTTCCAGCCAGCACGTCGGCTTCGAAGTCGTTGGGAATATACAAAAGCGCGTAATCCTGCGCGGTACGCAGACGGTATTCCGCTTCCGGTAAGCCGCCTTCGAAAGCCTGCACGTGCGCATGGGAACCGGCGTCCAGTTTACGGATCAGCGTTTTGGACAGCGGGCTGTGATCGTTGTCGACCACAGAAACCGGTAAATCCAGCAAAGTGCCTTCCGAAAAGTTGCTGCTGATGAGCCCGAAAAGCAGCAAAGGGAAAATCCAGCACAACCAGTGAATCACCGGCTTGCGGAAAGCGTGCCGGGTCTCGCGGGTAAAAGCCCGACTGAAACAGCGCCATGCGGCTTTTACCCTTTCACTGCGCGGCGCTTTGACCGGTCTCACTTAGCTTTCCATTGCCACAACGCGCTCATGCCCTGTCGTAATCCGGGCACCGGTTTCGCAGGGTACAGACGCACTTCAAAGGTTTTTAAATCAAAGTCGCCGGTCGCACGCGTGGCACGTTTGGTCGCATAATCGCCGAGCGGTGCAATGTAGCGCACTTCAGCTTCGATCATCTGGTTATTCAGCGCCGGAACGCGCATCTGGACTTTATCGCCTTTACGCACGCCCGCCAGAATATCTTCCCGCAGGTTAAACACGAAATACGCATCAGGCAGACGAACTAACGTCAGTAACGGACTCGAGGCATTTTGCAGCTCGCCGACTTCCACGGGAACTGGCCCGACTTCACCATCAACCGGTGCTTTAACCTGCAAATCATCGGTTTGCGCTTTCACTTCCAGCAGATCTTCTTCCGCCTGACGCAACTGGGCGGCATAGCTTTCACGTTGCTCAACGCGGTCGCCGTTGACGCCTTCATCCAGATTAGCTTTGGCGACTAATACCTGCTGATAAGCACTGTCGCGGGCACGGCGGGAATCTTCTAAATCAGAAGCAGAAATAAAGCCTTTAGTCGCCACTTTGGCATTACGGTTATAAAGATCACGTGCATTAATGTATTCCGCCTGCGACTGCGCCAGCGTGGCTTTCAGGTTACGGATACTTTCTTCACGGGTGCCGTTAACGGAAAGATCAAGCTGGGCTTTTGCCTGATCGCGCGCCGCTTCGGCCGCGCGCAACTGCGCCATCAGCTCGGGGCTGTCGAGGGTGATCAATAGCTGCCCGGCTTTGACATCGTCGCCGCGTTCCACATGGCGTTCTATGACGCGGCCCTTAGCTTTCGACGCCACAATCACTTCCGGCGCGTCAACTTCGCCCTGTAACAAGAGATCCTGATTGTGCGCCCGAAACAGCACCGCCAGAGAAACCGCAACGGCGACCAGCAGGAGGGTCAATAAAATTCGTTTACTCATCGGTGCGACACCCTTTTTGTTTGCCCGTTTTTAACACAAAACAACATATTGGCTGAAATGATAGTTTAAGTTATTTCAATCTGATTTTAGGATGTTTAAACGGCATTTAAGAGCACAAATGCCGTATTCAATACGTCAGCATTGGGTAATACTCGTTCTAATTATGAGCGGAGTGAATACTTTCTCCCCTCACCTCCATTAAGAGTGAGCTGCGATTATGTCTGATAAAAACACCGTTCCCCTTTCCGTTCTCGATCTGGCACCGGTTCCGCAAGGCGCGGATCCTGCCCGCGCATTCCAGTGTTCACTGGAACTGGCACAGCATGCCGAGAAATGGGGCTACCAGCGTTACTGGATGGCAGAGCACCACAATATGACCGGCATCGCCAGTGCGGCAACCTCTGTGCTGCTGGGGTATATCGCGGGTGGGACGAAAACGATTCGTGTGGGTTCCGGCGGCGTGATGCTACCAAACCACTCACCGCTGGTGATTGCAGAACAGTTCGGTACGCTCGCCACGCTCTATCCGAACCGTGTGGATCTGGGGCTGGGCCGTGCGCCGGGTACCGATCAGCGCACCATGATTGCCCTGCGCCGCCATCTTTCCGGTGAAATCGATAACTTCCCGCAGGATGTGCAGGAATTGCAGATGTACTTCGGTGATGTTCAGCCTCAGCAGCCGGTTCAGGCCGTGCCCGGCCAGGGTTTGCATGTGCCGATCTGGTTACTCGGCTCCAGCCTGTACAGCGCTCAACTGGCGGCGGCCCTCGGCCTGCCATTTGCCTTCGCCTCACATTTCGCACCAGACATGCTGTATCAGGCGTTAGCGATTTACCGCAGCAAGTTCCAGCCTTCCGCGCAGCTTGAGAAACCGCACGCAATGGTCTGTATCAATGCCATTGCTGCCGATACGGATGAAGAAGCGCGCCGGATGTTCACCTCTAATCAGCAGCAGTTCATCAATTTGCGTCGCGGCATGCCGGGCAAACTGCCTGCGCCGGTCGATAACATCGAAAGCTTATGGTCCGCTCAGGAACGTTTTGGCGTGGATAATGCGCTGCGTATGTCGGTGGTCGGCAATAAAGAAACGGTGCGTCAGGGTCTGCAAAATATTCTGCGTGAAACCGAAGCCGATGAACTGATGATCAACGGCCAGATTTTTGATCATCAGGCACGCCTGCATTCATTCGAGATTGTTTCACAGCTTCAAGGTGAACTGGTTAAAGCGCAGCGTATTGGCTAACCGGCCCCGTAAATTGCAGACGAAAAAAAAACCAGCCTGATGAAGGCTGGTTTTTTATTATCTTAAGATCAGCGAACTGAAATCAGATTATGCGTCAGAAGTACGACGTGGTGCGCGGCTTGGCGGACGACGGTCACCTGCGGCTGAAGCGCCTTCACGACGGTCACCACTGAAAGTACGTGGAGCACCAGTACCACGGGCACCTTCACGACGTTCACCGTTGAACGGACGCGGAGCACCGTTACCACGACGCTCACCGCCAGCACCGGCCGGACGATCACGACGTGGAGCCTGTGGCACCGCATCACCGATCAACTGCATGTTCATCGGTTTATTCAGGATACGTGTACGGGTGAAGTGAGACAGGATCTCGCCCGGCATACCTTTCGGCAATTCGATAGTAGAGTGCGTACCGAACAGCTTGATGTTACCGATGTAACGGCTGCTGATGTCGCCTTCGTTAGCGATAGCGCCAACGATGTGACGAACTTCAACGCCATCGTCACGACCCACTTCGATGCGATACAGTTCCATTTCGCCAGCGTCACGACGCTCACGACGTGGGCTGTCGCCATCACGTGCAGGACGATCATTGCTACGTACCGGACGGTCACGACGATCGCCACGATCACCGCGGTCACCACGTTCTTCGAATTCACGACGTGGTGGACGGCTTTTGAAGACCGGATCCGCTGCAACGATCAAAGGACGTTCGCCCTGTGCCATTTTCAACAGTGCCGCCGCCAGTGTTTCAATGTCCAGCTCTTCTGCAGGTTGCAGTTTCGCCAGCAGCGCACGGTATTGATCCAGATCGCTGCTTTCCAGTTGTTGCTGAACTTTCGCTGCAAACTTAGCCAGACGACGTTCGCCCAGAACTTCTGCAGTTGGGATTTCAACTTCTGGAATGGTCAGCTTCATGGTGCGTTCAATGTTACGCAGCAAACGACGTTCACGGTTCTCAACGAACAGCAGTGCGCGACCCGCACGGCCAGCACGACCGGTACGACCGATACGGTGAACGTAAGATTCTGAGTCCATCGGGATGTCGTAGTTAACAACCAGGCTGATACGTTCTACATCGAGGCCACGTGCTGCCACGTCGGTTGCGATCAAAATGTCCAGACGGCCATCTTTCAGACGTTCCAGAGTCTGCTCGCGCAGTGCCTGGTTCATGTCACCGTTCAGTGCAGCACTGCTGTAGCCACTGCGTTCCAGCGCTTCAGCCACTTCCAGCGTTGCGTTTTTGGTACGAACGAAGATGATCGCCGCATCAAAATCTTCTGCTTCCAGGAAACGCACCAGCGCTTCGTTTTTGCGCAGACCGTAGACAGACCAGTAGCTCTGGCTGATGTCAGGACGCGTGGTCACGCTTGACTGGATACGCACTTCCTGAGGATCTTTCATGAAGCGACGGGTAATGCGACGGATAGCTTCTGGCATAGTTGCAGAGAACAACGCGGTCTGATGTTCAGCCGGGATCTGCGCCATGATAGTTTCGACGTCTTCGATGAAGCCCATACGCAGCATTTCATCAGCTTCGTCCAGCACCAGGCCACTCAGGTTAGAGAGGTTCAGGGTGCCGCGTTTCAGGTGGTCCAGCAGGCGGCCCGGTGTACCCACAACAACTTGTGGTCCCTGACGCAGTGCGCGCAACTGGACGTCATAGCGCTGGCCGCCATAAAGGGCAACCACATTCACGCCATGCATGTGTTTAGAGAAATCAGTCATTGCTTCAGCAACCTGAACCGCCAGTTCGCGGGTAGGTGCCAGAACAAGAATTTGTGGTGCTTTCAGTGAAGCATCAATATTGTGCAGCAGCGGTAAAGAGAATGCGGCTGTTTTACCGGAACCTGTCTGAGCCATACCCAGAACGTCGCGGCCACTTAACAGGTGAGGAATACACTCAGCCTGGATTGGTGAAGGTTTTTCGTAGCCCAAATCAGTAAGGGCAGAAATGATCGGAGCAGACAGCCCCAGGTCAGCAAAAGAGGTTTCAAACTCAGTAGTCATGTACACGTGCCTCATTAATAATGGCAGCCAGTCTACATAACTCGTCGAGAAAATTTTCAGTCATTTTCATTGAAAAGTGTGAACCGGCTCAAATTAGATTATAAAACGAACAAAGCAACCCTCGCCCGTTAAGGCGCTTAAAAATGGTAAATACCATGATTAAAAGGCTGATTGGTGTCGTCAGCTATTGCTGGTCCGATTCTGATAGGTCGTCTTGCTCATGGCCCAAAAGCGCCAATTCCAACAATGCATAGCGGTGCTCAACAAAGTTATGGACGTTGTTAGCTACCGTCAGTTTGAACAGTGCCGCGGCGCTGTTCTTGTCCCCCAGACTTAGGTAATGTTTACCTAAATAGAAGTCAGTTTCACTGAGATGCTCAGCGAGCGAAGTGTTATCCGTTGCTTCTGCCTTGAGGCGTTCCATCAGCGTAGATTCGCTGATTTTGCCCAGGTAGAATTCGACGATATTCCATCCCCATTGCCCTCTGTCCGCTTTGTCATAACGCTGTTGAAGCGCTACGTCGGCATTCTTTGGATTGATTTCTCGCTCCGCAAGATAAAGCCATAACG
The DNA here is from genome assembly GCF_963881615.1 of Rahnella sp. CJA17(1/100). NCBI lineage: Bacteria > Pseudomonadati > Pseudomonadota > Gammaproteobacteria > Enterobacterales > Yersiniaceae > Rahnella > Rahnella sp. CJA17(1/100). The sequence goes on from NZ_CAWOJA010000093.1 coordinate 209,905, forward strand.
AACGGAAGGGATCATTTGGATCGTCTCGATAAAACGCCTGCAGATCATCCTGCGCTAACGAGAATCGGCCACCGTAATACAGGGCGATACCTCGGTTCAAACGCGCGTAGTTGTAAGTTGGATCAAGCTCTAGTACAGAATCAAACGCTTCATAGGCAGCATCGAAATTGCCTGCCTGCGTTAGGTAAATCCCCAGGTAGTTAAAAACTTCTGGCATATCAGGACGAATAGACAGCGCTTGTGAAAAATCATTTCGCGCCAGTGCTCTTAGCCCGAGACTATCATACAGCACACCGCGTTCATATAATAGCTGTGCTCTCTCATCATCGGTTAATGACCGACTGGCAAGTATTTGTTCCATGCGTGCCAGGATGACTTCCTGCTGCAACGTCGGCTGCAACGGAATCGCCAGAACTTCATTTTTACGCCAATCATGGTTGCTGCATCCTGCCAACATAAGTGCTGTCGCAACATAACACCAGCGCAAGAAAGGCTTCATTTCTACTCCCGGAGACAAACATTGGATGAACATCCTGTCATCCGCTTGCTTAACACAAACGCGTCCTGCGTCCGTGAGACGAACAGCTCCTTCCCAAATGGAAAGGAGCTGTAAAACTTCTGTTACAGATTATTCTGCTGTAGGTTGCTCAGTTGTTTCGTCCTGAGAAGGTGCGGTAGCTTCTTTGATGCTCAGACGCACACGACCCTGACGGTCAACTTCGAGAACTTTAACCGGAACTTCCTGGCCCATCTGCAGGTAATCAGTCACTTTCTCTACACGCTTGTCAGCGATTTGAGAAATATGCACCAGACCTTCTTTACCGCCGCCGATGGCAACAAATGCGCCAAAGTCTACGATACGGGTCACTTTACCCTGATAGATACGGCCAACTTCGATTTCAGCAGTGATCTCTTCGATACGACGAATAGCGTATTTCGCTTTCTCGCCGTCGGTGGCTGCGATTTTCACAGTACCGTCATCTTCGATTTCGATCGTGGTGCCGGTTTCTTCGGTCAGCGCACGAATCACAGAACCACCTTTACCGATCACGTCCTTGATTTTGTCCGGGCTGATCTTGATGGTGTGGATACGCGGAGCAAACTGAGAGATATCGCCACGTGGAATGCTGATAGCTTGTTCCATCACGCCCAGAATGTGCAGACGTGCACCCTTAGCCTGATTCAGAGCCACCTGCATGATTTCGCGGGTGATACCTTCGATTTTAATGTCCATTTGCAGCGCGGTGATACCGTCGCGGCTACCGGCCACTTTAAAGTCCATGTCGCCCAGATGATCTTCGTCACCCAGAATGTCGGACAGAACGATAAAGCTTTCGCCTTCTTTAACCAGACCCATTGCGATACCCGCAACAGCGGCTTTAATCGGAACACCTGCGTCCATCAGGGCCAGAGATGCGCCACAAACAGAAGCCATTGAAGATGAACCGTTGGATTCAGTGATTTCAGAAACCACACGTACGGTGTACGGGAAGTCTTCTGGTTTTGGCATCATCGCCAGCACGCCACGCTTAGCAAGACGGCCATGGCCAATCTCACGACGTTTTGGCGAACCCACCATCCCAGTTTCACCTACTGAGTACGGAGGGAAGTTGTAATGGAACAGGAAGCTGTCAGTTTTCTCGCCCATCAGCTCATCCAGGTTCTGTGCATCACGCGCAGTACCCAGAGTGGCAGTGACCAGCGCCTGAGTTTCACCACGGGTGAACAAAGCAGAACCGTGAGTACGTGGCAGAACGCCAGTGCGCACGTCCAGACCACGGATCATGTCTTTTTCGCGACCATCAATACGCGGCTCGCCACGCAGCACACGGCTACGAACCACATTCTTCTCGATGCTGCCCAGAATGTCAGAGATTTCACCAGCGTCCAGGGATTCGTCTTCAGCCTGCAGAGCCTGAACAACGTCAGCTTTGATCACATTAATCTGGTTGTAACGTTCTTGTTTCTCGGTGATCAGGTACGCATCACCCAGACGGGATTCAGACAAGGCAGCGACGCGAGCGTGCAGCTCTGCGTTAACCGCTTCTGGCTGCCAGTCCCATTTCGGCTTACCAACTTCAGCAACCAGTGAGTTGATGTTGTCGATAACGATTTGTTGTTGTTCGTGGCCGAATACCACTGCGCCCAGCATCTGATCTTCGCTCAGCACTTCAGCTTCAGACTCAACCATCAGAACCGCGCCCTGAGTACCGGCAACAACCAGGTCCAGACGGCTTGTTTTCAGCTCATCTGCGGTTGGGTTCAGAACATACTGATCGTTGATGTAACCAACGCGTGCAGCACCGATCGGGCCATTGAATGGAATACCAGACAGGCTCAGGGCAGCAGACGCACCGATCATCGCAACGATGTCAGGGTTAACTTGTGGGTTCAGAGAAACTACCGTCGCGATAACCTGAACTTCATTCAGGAAAGAGTCCGGGAATAACGGGCGAATCGGGCGGTCAATCAGACGTGAAGTCAGTGTTTCGCCTTCACTTGGACGGCCTTCGCGACGGAAGAAGCTACCCGGGATACGACCAGCAGCGTAAGTACGCTCCTGATAGTTAACAGTCAGCGGGAAGAAGCTCTGACCTGGTTTAGCTTTTTTCTGGCCAACAACGGTAACGAATACCGCGGTGTCGTCCATGCTAACCATAACAGCGGCAGTTGCCTGACGAGCCATCATGCCAGTTTCCAGCGTAACGGTGTGCTGGCCGTATTGGAATTTACGAATAGTCGGATTAAGCAATGTAATGTCCTTTTGTATGACGCGCAGCTGTTATGACAGCAGTTCACGCCGATAAATATCCGAGCTTCTCACTACATTCTCGCGACTAATGACAATCCTTATATACCTGGCAATGTGGTAATAAAGTCTCTCATTAGCCGCGCGAAAACATCTGTAACGGAAGTTCATGTTCTTAGAATAACAGTAGAAACCGCAGCCATACAGTACCCTGATTTGGCTGAGCTTCCTAGAATAAAGGGGCCTATTGGCCCCTTTACACTGAAACTCGCTTGATTAGCGACGCAGACCCAGACGTTCGATCAGGCCGGTGTAACGCGCTACATCTTTACGCTTCAGGTAGTCCAGCAGTTTACGACGCTGAGAAACCATACGCAGCAGACCACGACGGCTGTGGTGATCTTTTTTGTGTTCTGCAAAGTGACCTTGCAGATGGTTAATTTGAGCAGTCAGCAGAGCAACCTGAACTTCGGTAGAACCACTGTCGTTAGTGCCGCGACCGAAGTCGGAAACGATCTGAGCCTTAGCTTCAACGCTTAGAGACATAATCTTACTCCAAAATATTATAGATAATTAAACGGGTGCCGATCTCTAATTCAGCAACCCAATGCATAAGCTGCGCTATTCTACCCTTTGCTATATATGATCGCAAGGTGGGCAGAAAGCGCTTAGTCGGTGTATTCAACGACCAGACGACGTGGCGCAATGCGGCCATCATCATCAATTTCTCCTACACCGATAAACTTACGTTCTTCGCCTTCAGTGATGCGAACCATACCGCTGACGGGCGCACCAGATGCCTGAACAGGTTGACCCTGTTTGACATATCCGGCCACCACAGGCAACAGATTCACTTCCGGGAAATCTTCACATGCGCTATCCATCGGCAACAACAAAGGATCCAGCAGCAAGCGCGGCTCAATGCCCTGCTCTTCTGCCTGAGCGATCAGCTCATGGAGTTTTTCCATAGTGACCATTCGCTCTGAAGGATAAGTTGCCACCTGCAAACGACGCAGATAAGTCACGTGCGCACCACAGCCCAGTTTCTCACCAAGATCATCGACAATCGTGCGGATGTAAGTGCCTTTTGAGCAATGAATCTCCAGCTCAACATCAAAGCCTTCCCAGCGTATAAACTGCAATTCATACACGGTAATGCTGCGTGATTCTCGCGGGACTTCGATGCCCTGACGTGCATATTCGTACAGTTTTTTCCCTTCATATTTCAATGCTGAATACATGGAAGGAATTTGCTGAGTTTCTCCGCGGAAACTGTCGAGTGCGTCGTCCAGTTGCTGCTGAGTGAAAGTCATTTCACGTTCGGAAATGATGGCACCTTCGGCGTCTGACGTATCCGTACGTTGTCCCATGCGGGCAATCACGCGATAGCGTTTGTCAGAATCAAGCAGGAACCGGGAAAACTTGGTCGCTTCACCCAGGCACAGCGGCAGCATACCGGTGGCTAAAGGATCGAGCGCACCGGTATGGCCTGCGCGGTTAGCGTTATAAAGGCGTTTAACCTTTTGCAGGGCATCGTTAGAAGACAAGCCTAAAGATTTGTCCAGTAGCAGAACGCCGTGTATGTCACGGCCGCGGCGACGTGGGCGACTCATTATGCTTCCTCGTCATCGCCTGCAGCTGAACGGCGTTCAGCATCGTTCTTCACGACATTGGTCACCAGATTGGACATACGCATACCTTCAACCAAAGAGTTGTCGTAAGCGAAAGTCAGTTCTGGTACGACACGTAAACGCATCGCTTTACCGATCAGGGTACGGATGAAACCTGACGCGTCCTGCAAAGCTTTGATGCCATTTTTGACACGATCAGGATCGTGATTGTCAGTCGTCAGCACGTCCAGGAAGGTGACGAACACTTTGGCATACGCCAGGTCGCGTGATACTTCTACGCCTGAAACTGTCGCCATGCCTACGCGCGGGTCTTTGACTTCACGCTGTAAGATGATGGCGATTTCTTTTTGCATCTCCTGGGAGACACGTTGAGTACGGCTAAATTCTTTTGCCATGATGCTTTTCTCCTCACTTGCTCCAGATAAATAAGGGGGCGCAAGGCCCCCATCTGGATATCAGCTACTTCGCAAACGTTAAGCGATAGTACGTTTGATCTCGATGATTTCGAAGACTTCGATCACATCACCAGTACGCACATCGTTGTAGTTCTTAACGCCAATACCACATTCCATGCCGTTACGCACTTCAGCAACGTCATCTTTGAAGCGACGCAGGGATTCCAGTTCGCCTTCGTAGATCACCACGTTTTCACGCAGTACACGGATTGGGTTGTTACGCTTGATCATACCTTCAGTCACCATACAACCTGCGATAGCACCGAATTTAGGTGACTTGAACACGTCACGAACTTCAGCCAGGCCGATGATTTGCTGTTTGTATTCTGGCGCCAACATACCGCTCATCGCCTGTTTGACTTCGTCAATCAGGTTATAGATGACAGAGTAGTAACGCAGATCCAGGCTTTCGCTTTCTACGACGCGGCGGGCAGAAGCATCTGCACGGACGTTGAAGCCCAGAATGATCGCGTTAGAAGCAGCGGCCAGTGTCGCATCAGTTTCAGTGATACCACCGACACCCATACCGACGATCTTAACTTTAACTTCGTCAGTAGAAAGGCTTTGCAATGCATCGGAAATCGCTTCACAAGAACCCTGAACGTCTGACTTCAGAACGATGTTCAGTTCAGAAACTTCACCTTCAGTCATGTTCGCAAACATGTTTTCCAGTTTAGATTTCTGCTGGCGAGCCAGTTTAACTTCGCGGAATTTACCCTGACGATACAGAGCAACTTCACGGGCTTTTTTCTCATCACGTACAACGGTAACTTCATCCCCCGCAGCCGGTACACTGGACAGACCCAGTACTTCGACAGGGATAGAAGGACCCGCAGACGTAATATCACGCCCCATTTCGTCACGCATCGCACGGACACGGCCGTATTCAAAGCCACACAGAATGATGTCGCCTTTGTTCAGCGTACCTTCCTGAACCAGTACGGTAGCAACCGGGCCACGACCTTTGTCCAGGAAGGACTCGATCACAACGCCGCTTGCCATACCGGTGCGAACTGCTTTCAGTTCCAGAACTTCGGCTTGCAGCAAGATAGCTTGCAGCAAATCGTCAATACCGGTACCGACTTTTGCAGAAACGTGGATGAACTGAGATTCGCCGCCCCACTCTTCCGGCATAACGCCGTATTGAGACAGTTCGGTACGAACACGGTCCGGATCAGCATCTGGCTTATCAATTTTGTTCACTGCAACCACGATTGGCACGCCAGCAGCTTTCGCATGCTGTACGGCCTCGATGGTTTGTGGCATCACGCCATCATCTGCAGAAACAACCAGTACAACGATATCCGTTGCCTGAGCACCACGAGCACGCATTGAGGTAAACGCGGCGTGTCCCGGAGTATCCAGGAAGGTGATCATGCCGTTTTCGGTTTCTACGTGGTAAGCACCGATATGCTGGGTAATACCACCGGCCTCGCCTGCTGCCACTTTCGTTGAACGAATGTAGTCAAGCAATGAGGTTTTACCGTGGTCAACGTGGCCCATGATGGTCACAACCGGAGCGCGTGGCTCAGCGGCTGCAGAAGCACCCGTGTCACGATCGCTCATCAGCGCTTCTTCCAGCTCGTTCTCACGACGCAGGATAACTTTATGACCCATTTCTTCTGCAACCAGTTGAGCAGTTTCCTGATCAATGACCTGGTTGATGGTGGCCATGGCGCCCAGTTTCATCATGGTTTTGATGACCTGAGAACCTTTAACTGCCATTTTGTTTGCCAGCTCAGCAACAGTAATGGTTTCACCCACTACAACATCACGGTTCACGGCAACAACAGGCTTGTTAAAGCTCTGCTGTAAGGTACTTGGCTTACGCTTACCTTTACCGTTACGGCCAACAGCACGGGCTTCTTCGCGATCCGCTTTAGATTCGGACAGCTTGTTGCCTTTTTTCTGTTTGGTTGCTTTGCCACCGCGAGTACGGCTGCGACGTTCGCCTTCAACTTTGGCGTCATTTTCGTCTTCAGCAGCACGAGCATGGGTAGAAGTGGTGACATGATAGTCAGCAGATTCTGATTCGCTTGGTGCAGTAGCTTCAGTCCAGACACCAGAGTCAGCCATTTTACGGGCCTCTTCTGCGATGCGCTTGGCGTTTTCTTCAATCTTACGCTGGGCTTCTTCTTCCGTTTTGCGTTTCAGCTCTGCGGCTTCAGCTTCACGGCGTGCTTTCTCTGCCTGAGCTGGTTTAGTTACTTCATCGGTATTTTGGTTGGTCACTTTATCTTTTTCCGCTGCATCACGCTTAGCTTTATCAGCGGCCTCACGTTTAGCTTGCTCTTCGGCGGCGCGTTTGGCTTTTTCCTGAGCTTCGCGCTGGGCTTGCTCCGCTGCTGCACGCTGTGCCTGTTCTTCCGCGTCACGCTTCGCCTGCTCTTCCGCTTCGGCCTGGGCAAGTTCTGCCTCGGTCATATCACGTTTAACATAAGTGCGTTTCTTGCGGACCTCGATTTGCACCGATTTACTCTTCCCGCCGGTGCTCGGAATATTCAGTGTACTACGCGTTTTGCGTTGTAACGTCAGTTTGTTTGACGCACCTGAATTTCCACCATTCAGATGCGACAATAAAGTTTCTTTTTCTTGCTGGGTCACAGAGTCAGCTTCGGACTTCGAGATCCCTGCATCAGCAAATTGCTGTACCAGGCGATCTACCGGAGTCTGAATCTCTGCCGCCAGCGATTTTACAGTTACATCTGTCATGCTGTTCCTTCCTGCTACAGTTTATTACGCGTTGTCGCCAAACCAGCAGATATTGCGCGCGGCCATGATAAGTTCACCAGCCTGCTCGTCAGTAAGACCTTCAATATCAGCCAGATCGTCGACACCCTGCTCGGCAAGATCTTCCAGCGTACAAACCCCTTGTGCAGCCAGTTTAAATGCCATGCTACGTTCCAGACCCGCCAGATTAAGCAGATCGTCAGCAGGCTTTTTGTCACCGAGACTTTCTTCCTGAGCTAAAGCCAGTGTGGTCAGCGCTTCTTTCGCACGTTCGCGCAGCGCATCCACGGTGTCTTCATCCAGGCCGTCGATTTCAAGTAGTTCGTTAACTGGCACGTAAGCCAGTTCTTCAAGCGTAGAGAAACCTTCTTCAACCAGAACCGTGGCGAAATCTTCATCGATGGCCAGATATTTGGTAAAGGTATCAATCGCAGCGTGTGCCTCAGCCTGATGTTTGGCTTGCAGGTCGTCTGCTGTCATCACGTTCAGTTCCCACTTGTCATCACCACGATGCTGTTTCAACAATTGGGAGGCCAAACGCACGTTCTGGCCATTGCGGCCAATCGCCTGTGCCAGATTGCTGGCTTCAACGGCGATATCCATGGTGCATTTATCTTCATCAACTACGATGGAAGCGACGTCTGCCGGTGCCATTGCGTTGATAACAAATTGCGCAGGATTGTCATCCCAAAGGATGATATCAATGCGTTCACCGCCCAGTTCACTGGAAACGGCCTGAACGCGTGCACCACGCATGCCGACACAAGCACCGACCGGGTCGATACGTTTGTCGTTAGTTTTTACAGCGATTTTTGCACGGGAACCCGGATCACGAGCTGCCGCTTTAATTTCGATCAGTTCTTCGCCAATTTCCGGCACTTCGATGCGGAACAGTTCAATCAGCATCTCGTTTCGTGAACGGCTGACGAACAGCTGAGCACCACGTGCTTCAGGGCGAACATCATACAGCACCCCACGAATACGGTCGCCGGAGCGGAAGTTTTCACGAGGAAGCATGTCTTCTCGCAGGATAACAGCTTCAGCGTTGCTGCCTAAATCCAGCGCAATACTGTCACGGTTAACTTTCTTAACGACGCCAGTAACAATTTCACCTTGCTGCTCACGGAACTGATCAACCACCATCGCGCGTTCTGCTTCACGTACCTTCTGTACGATAACTTGTTTAGCAGTCTGCGTAGTGATGCGGTCGAAAGTGACCGACTCAATTTGATCTTCAATATATCCGCCGAGGTCGATTGACGGATCTTCGTATTGTGCAGCTTCGAGGGTGATTTCACGGGTCGGCTGAGTCACTTCGTTGACTGCTACCCAGCGACGGAAAGTATCGAAGTCGCCTGTTTTGCGGTCAATGCTGACGCGGACTTCGATTTCCTGCTCGTATTTTTTCTTGGTCGCCGTTGATAATGCAATTTCCAGCGCTTCAAAAATCTTCTCGCGCGGGAGGGATTTTTCATTAGAAACTGCTTCTACAACAGCCAGAATCTCTTTGTTCATCCTAGTTGCCTCTTCCAAACTCTTTAAAAGTGGGGTACCAGGTTCGCTTTCTGGATGTTGCTCAGTGCGAACACTTCATCTTTCCCTTCCACTGTCACCGTGATCATCTCGCCTTCGACAGCTTTAATGATGCCTTGCCATTTGCGGCGGTTTTGCACTGCCATGCGCAAAACAACACTGACTTCATCGCCAAGAAAACGTTGATAATGTTCAGCGGTGAACATAGGACGATCAAGGCCTGGAGAGGAAACTTCCAGGTTGTAGGCGACAGTGACTGGATCTTCAACGTCCAGCACAGCGCTCACCTGGTGGCTGACATCAGCACAATCATCAACATTGATCCCGGCGTCACTATCAATATAGATGCGCAACGTCGATTGGCGAGCCCGAACGAACTCGATGCCCACCAGCTCAAAGCCAAGTGCCTCGACTGGTGCTGTAATCAGCTCTGTTAATTTTTGTTCTAATGTGGACAAGCCCACCCCCAAGACATAAAAAAAGGGCTAAATAGCCCAGTGATTCTGTTGCCAAATAACAAAAAACCCCGATAAATCGGGGCTTTATGCAACTGGACCCTATTCGCCGCATAGCGGCTTCGGTACAACTTTCGCGAAGTGTTGTTTTCAAATTGAAGCTGCAGAACATCACAGGAAGATACTGAAAGTCTATTTGAAATAAACACTTAGGGAAAGTGGTTGCGGGGGCCGGATTTGAACCGACGACCTTCGGGTTATGAGCCCGACGAGCTACCAGGCTGCTCCACCCCGCGTCCGAAAACGTGGCAAATACTACGCCGATAACCGCTAAAAAGCAAATTATCATAAAGATTGGTACCGAGGACGGGACTTGAACCCGTAAGCCCATTCGGGCACTACCACCTCAAGGTAGCGTGTCTACCAATTCCACCACCTCGGCACTCTTTTTTTTCACAATCGCTTATACTGTCCAAGCATAAGCCACTGTTTGAAAACTTAGCTTCTTTGATAAGAAGTTTACTGCTTAGTGAGGAACGTCACTGTTAGGCGCTGCTGGAGCTGCCGGTGCAGTCGTCTGCTCAGTTTTAGCTGGCTGACTCAGGTTTTCCCACTCACTGCCTTTTTGGCCTTTATTGGTGCTCATGTTCCCGAGAATCAAACTAATGATAAAGAACAATGCTGCCAAAACGCCGGTCATGCGGGTCATGAAGTTACCGGAACCACTCGAACCGAACAATGTGCCAGAAGCACCTGCCCCGAAAGAGGCTCCCATATCAGCGCCTTTACCTTGTTGCAGCATAACCAGAGCGATAAGCCCAATTGCTACGATAAGGAAAATCACCAGAAGAGCGTCGTACATAGTAGTACCTGTATCCTCGCGGGTTCACCGCATGCCAATTGCTTCTCACCATTTAGCAGGTCATCAAAGGACCCACTGAAGCGGGTGTGAATACTAACCAAAGCCGTATTACCGTGCAAGGGCAATTTTCATCAAACTGTTCGTTTGCGGAAAAAAACGGCAAATCGGGATAAAACATGCTGCCAGGAGGTCCGGCAGCGAGAAACTCACCGAAAATTTACCGTTTTTTATCGGCTTACGCTTTGACCGCTTTGACGGCATCCGCAATACGGTTGGCCAGTTTTTCCACCAGTTCGGCATCTTCCCCTTCGACCATTACGCGCAGCAGAGGTTCGGTACCTGATTTACGCAACAGCACCCGACCGCGGCCCGCTAACTGCTTTTCAACTTCAGCCGTGACCTGCTTAACCTCATCGGATTCCAGCGGATCATGTTCACCAGCAAAACGGACGTTGATCAGGATCTGCGGAAGCAATTTCATGCCGCTGCACAGGTCATGCAAGCTCATATGATTGCGCACCATCGCGGTAAGCACTTGCAAACCTGCCACAATGCCATCACCGGTAGTGGTTTTATCCAGCAAAATGATATGGCCTGAGTTCTCAGCCCCGATCCGCCAACCTTTTTCCTGCATTTTTTCCAGTACGTAGCGATCACCTACTTTCGCACGGGTAAAGGGAATGCCCAGTTGCTTTAAGGCCAGCTCGAGGCCCATATTGCTCATCAGCGTGCCGACAGCACCGCCTTTCAACTGGCCCTGACGAAGCCCTTCACGCGCAATGATGTAGAGGATTTGGTCGCCATCAACTTTATTGCCTTCGTGATCAACCATGATCAGGCGATCACCATCGCCGTCAAAAGCCAGCCCGACATCTGCTTTTTCAGCCAGAACACGCTGCTGCAACTGACGGACATCCGTTGCGCCGCACTCTTCGTTGATGTTCATCCCATCCGGCTCACAGCCGATAGCGATGACTTTTGCCCCCAATTCGCGCAAAACGCTAGGTGCAATGTGATAAGTAGCGCCGTTGGCACAGTCGACCACAATTTTCAGACCGTTCAGACTCAGTTCTGTCGGGAATGTGCCTTTACAGAATTCGATGTAACGACCGGCGGCATCCACGATGCGGCTGGCTTTACCCAGTTCGGCAGATTCAACACATGTCAGTGGTTTTTCAAGCTCAGCTTCAATCGCCTCTTCCACTTCGTCAGGTAATTTAGTCCCGTCGATTGTGAAAAACTTAATGCCGTTATCGTAGTAAGGATTATGCGAGGCTGAAATAACGATGCCCGCTTCTGCACGGAAAGTACGTGTCAGGTAAGCCACGGCAGGCGTTGGCATCGGGCCGGTGAAAGAAGCCGATAAACCTGCAGCAGCAAGCCCTGCCTCTAACGCTGATTCCAGCATATAACCCGAAATGCGGGTATCTTTACCGATGATCACTTTACGCGAACCGTGGCGTGCTAATACTTTGCCAGCCGCCCAGCCTAGTTTCAGAACAAAATCAGGGGTAATCGGGGTATCGCCCACTTTTCCGCGGATGCCATCTGTCCCAAAGTATTTACGGTTGCTCATAATTAGTTTTTATCCCTTGCAGAAAGTGTCGCTTCCACGATACGCATCGCTTCAACGGTTTCTTTTACATCATGTACACGCACGATCTTAGCACCTTGCATGGCAGCGATCACAGCACAAGCAACACTTCCGGTAACCCGTTTCTCAGGAGAAACATGCAGAAGTTGCCCCACCATGGATTTCCTCGACATCCCCACTAACAATGGCATGCCAAAGTGATGAAAATCAGCCAACCGTGCGAGCAACTGATAGTTATGCTCCAAATTTTTACCGAAACCGAAGCCCGGATCGAGCAACAATTTTTCTTTCGCAATGCCGGCTTTAACACAACGGGCAATTTGCTCAAAAAAATACTGATCCACCTGCGCAACGACATTGTCGTAATGCGGGGCATGCTGCATCGTTTTGGGGTCACCCTGCATATGCATCAGACAAACAGGTAAACCCGTTTCGGCCGCAGCCTGTAGCGCACCGGGCTCCTGAAGTGAACGGATATCGTTGATCAGATGCATGCCCGCATTTGCCGCTTCACGGATCACGGCGGCTTTTGAGGTATCCACGGAGATCCAGACATCAAAACGCCGCGCAATAGCTTCGACTACCGGCACCACACGGGCCAGTTCCTCATCTTCGCTGACTTCTGCTGCACCAGGGCGGGTCGATTCACCACCGATGTCGAGAATTGTCGCGCCTGCATCAACCATTGCCTGAGCATGTCTGAGAGCAAGATCAAGCGTGTTATGTCGCCCGCCATCGGAAAATGAGTCGGGGGTAACGTTCAGGATCCCCATAACCTGGGGGAAAGTGAGATCCAATCTGGACTCTCTGGCTGTGAGGTGCATAAATCACGTCCCTTCTGATCAATCAATAAAGGCTTTTCAAATTCCGAGGCAAAGAATGCACGCATAAAAAACCCCGGGCAAGCCCGGGGTTGAGTGTCATCAGCATTATTTTCCAATCAGCCTCTTACTTGCCGCTGAATTGCTCAAACATCGTGTTGCCAGGATTCGGCGTACGAGGTTCGTCGACAGGCGTTGGCGCTTTTGGCGTACCGCCGTCATTGGAGTTGCTGTTACCGTTTTTGCCGTTAGCATCGTCCCAGCCAGCTGGCGGGCGAACTTCAGTACGGTTCATCAGGTCATCAATTTGCGGTGCATCGATGGTTTCATACTTCATCAGGGCATCTTTCATTGAATGAAGGATATCCATGTTTTCCATCAGCAGAGTACGCGCACGAACGTAGTTACGTTCAACCAGAGACTTAACTTCCTGATCGATGATACGGGCGGTTTCATCAGACATATGCTTAGCTTTCGCGACTGAACGACCGAGGAAGACTTCGCCTTCTTCTTCCGCATACAGCAACGGACCTAATTTATCTGAGAAGCCCCACTGCGTAACCATGTTACGGGCAATCGACGTGGCTACTTTGATATCGTTAGACGCACCGGTAGACACTTTTTCCACACCGTAAATAATCTCTTCAGCAAGACGGCCACCATATAAGGTAGAAATCTGACTTTCGAGTTTCTGACGGCTGGCGCTGATCGCATCACCTTCGGGCAGGAAGAAAGTCACACCTAATGCACGGCCACGAGGGATAATGGTCACCTTGTGCACTGGGTCATGTTCAGGAACCAGGCGGCCAATGATGGCGTGTCCCGCTTCGTGATATGCAGTGGACTCTTTCTGCGATTCGGTCATTACCATGGAACGGCGCTCAGCACCCATCATGATTTTGTCTTTGGCTTTTTCGAACTCGACCATCGACACCACACGTTTGTTACCACGAGCAGAGAACAGTGCAGCTTCGTTGACCAGGTTAGCCAGGTCAGCACCAGAGAATCCTGGTGTACCACGGGCAATCACAGAAGCATCAACATCTGTCGCCAGCGGAACACGACGCATGTGAACTTTCAGGATCTGTTCACGGCCACGGACATCTGGCAAGCCGACAACAACCTGACGGTCAAAACGGCCCGGACGCAGCAACGCAGGGTCCAGAACATCCGGACGGTTGGTCGCGGCAATAACGATAATACCTTCGTTACCTTCGAAACCATCCATCTCAACCAGCATCTGGTTCAGGGTTTGCTCACGTTCATCATGACCACCGCCTAAACCTGCACCACGCTGACGGCCAACGGCGTCAATTTCATCGATGAAGATGATACATGGAGCCGCTTTCTTCGCCTGTTCGAACATGTCACGGACACGTGATGCACCCACACCGACGAACATTTCAACGAAGTCAGAACCCGAAATCGTAAAGAACGGGACTTTGGCTTCACCGGCAATGGCTTTAGCCAGCAAGGTCTTACCCGTACCCGGAGGACCCACCATCAGAACGCCTTTAGGAATTTTACCGCCCAGTTTCTGGAAACGGCTTGGTTCACGCAGGTAATCAACCAGCTCGCTCACCTCTTCCTTCGCTTCGTCACAACCTGCAACGTCAGCAAACGTAGTTTTGATTTGGTCTTCCGTCAGCATGCGGGCTTTGCTTTTACCAAAGGACATTGCGCCTTTGCCACCGCCACCCTGCATCTGTCGCATAAAGAATATCCAGACGCCAATCAGAAGCAGCATCGGGAACCATGAAATGAAGATAGTCGCCAGGAAACTCTGCTGTTCAGGCGGTTCACCAACAACTTTTACGTTTTTGCTCAGCAGCGTATCCAGCAATTTAGGATCATTAACCGGAATATAGGTTGTGTATTTGCTGCTGTCTTTTTTGATAACGTCAATCGCACGTCCATTGATACGTACTTCACGGACCTGGTCTTGGGCCACTTCGGTTGTAAAGGTAGTGTAATCTACCTTGTTACCATTAGATTCGCTGGGACCAAAACTCTGAAATACAGACATCAATACAACTGCGATGACTAACCAGAGGATCAGGTTCTTCGCCATGTCACTCAAGGGATTAACCTCATATTACAACTGTGTTAACAAACAGCGTTAGGGAACTACAGTTTCCGCCCTGTCGCTACGATGTACACTTCTCGCGAACGTGCTCGGGAAGCGTCTGGCTTACGAATCTTCACCTTCGTAAACAGGGAGCGAATTTCCCGCAGGTATTCATCAAAGCCATCTCCCTGAAACACCTTCACCAGGAAACTTCCGCCTGGTGCTAATACATCCCGACACATATCCAATGCTAATTCAACCAGATACATCGATTTTGGAATATCGACTGCCGGAGTACCGCTCATATTAGGGGCCATATCGGACATGACCACCTGAACCTTACTTTCTCCCACGCGTTCAAGCAGCGCTTTGAGAACTAATTCATCACGAAAATCCCCTTGAAGGAAGTCGACTCCAACAATAGGATCCATAGGTAAAAGGTCAAGAGCAATAATTCGCCCTTTGTTACCGATCTGCGTCGCCACATACTGTGACCAACCACCAGGAGCTGCTCCTAAATCAACCACCGTCATACCCGGTTTAAACAGCTTATCGCCTTGCTGTATTTCATCAAGTTTAAACCAGGCACGGGAACGCAGCCCTTTTTTCTGTGCCTGTAGCACATATTTATCGCTAAAGTGTTCCTGCAACCAGCGACTGGAACTTGCAGAACGCTTTTTATTAGACATTATTTAGTAACCATATAGTTTTCCAACCACCCTGAGTTAGAGCTTTTGGAACAAGCTGTTAGCATCATGACGTCTATGGCTAAGTCAGTATTATTCCCTCCCCGAAGCAGTCCGGGTTGGTGATATACATGAGATGGCGGTAGAATGACCCGTTTTCAATCCCAACTTAAGCAAAAAAGACGATGAATCTTAACAATAAACAAAAACAGTACCTGAAAGGCCTCGCGCATCCCCTGAAACCGGTTGTTATGCTGGGCAACAACGGGCTGACTGAGGGTGTGCTCGCCGAAATCGAACAGGCGCTGCAACATCACGAACTGATCAAGGTTAAAGTCGCGGCAGAAGAACGCGAAACGAAGTCTTTGATCGTAGACGCGATTGTGCGTGAAACCAAGGCGTGTAATGTGCAAGTCATCGGCAATATGCTGGTACTTTATCGCCCTTCCACCGAAGACCGCAAAATTATCTTACCGCGTTAATCCATTAAGGTTTAACGAAAAGCGCTGTAGATTTTCGGAAAGGTGCCACGAAATCACGTTCAGGGGAAGGTCTGAGCAGGCCTTTTTACTTTAGTTTTCAATTTACTGTGAAGCAATTCACTGCATGAATGTGAGAATTATCGGGCGAAACATCACGTTTCGCCCTTTTTAATGCAGATTTTAGAGGTATTCGACCTTCAATACTTCAAACTCAACATCGCCGCCAGGCGTTTTGATGACAACAACATCATCCTGCTCTTTGCCAATCAAACCGCGGGCAATCGGGGAATTCACAGAAATCAGATTTTGCTTAAAATCTGCTTCGTCATCACCCACGATGCGGTATTTTTGTTCTTCTTCAGTGTCCAGGTTCATCACAGTCACTGTCGCACCAAAAATGACGCGGCCGGTTTCGGGCATTTTGGTCACATCAATAACCTGAGCATTCGAAAGCTTAGCTTCGATTTCCTGGATACGGCCTTCACAAAAACCCTGCTGTTCACGCGCAGCATGGTATTCAGCATTCTCTTTCAAATCACCATGCTCACGTGCGGTCGCGATATCAGAAATGATTTTCGGGCGACGGACGCTCTTCAGATGGTCCAGTTCTTCACGTAATCTTTCTGCGCCACGTAACGTCATCGGAATCGGTTTCATATATTTATTACCTCTAACTTGGTCCTTTCGGTAAACACCGTCCTGATTGAATCAGGTAAGAAATTAAGCCAGTTCTTCTGACCGACTCTCTGGCGAAAAACAAAAAAAACCTCACCCGGCGTTGCCACCAGGCCAGGAATCATTTCGCAGTTTGATTCGTATTTTAACGTAGAGTTCCTTGAGGATCATCGTTTACTTTCAGCCACGTTGCGCCTTGGTTCGTAGCATCGTAGTATGGCACCACATTATCCTGCCGTTACTCAGAGCCTTTACTCAAAATAATGCGTTTTTTACGAATTGTCAGTGGATTAGCATGCGCGTTTGTTCTGAATACAAATGCGGCTCAGATCGAAAATTACACAGAATATCTGCCTGATGGCACGAATCTGGCGGTGCTGGTACAGAAAATTGGCGCCCCTGCGCCTGTGATCGATTATCACGGTACCCAGATGGCACTGCCTGCCAGTACTATGAAGATTCTGACGGCGCTGGCTGCGCTGTTGCAGTTGGGGCCTGATTTCCGTTTCACCACTACACTAGAAACATCGGGTTCTGTTTCTGACGGAGTTCTCAAGGGAGATCTGGTCGCTCGGTTTTCTGGTGACCCGACCCTGAAACGCCAGAATATTCGGAATATGGTCGCTGTTTTGAAAAAACAGGGCGTCAAAGAAATCACTGGCGATGTGGTCATTAACACCTCAGTGTTTGCAAGCCATGACAAAGCTCCCGGATGGCCATGGAACGATATCACCCAGTGCTTCAGCGCTCCCCCAGCAGCCGCAATTGTCGACAGAAACTGTTTCTCGGTATCTCTCTATAGCGCGCCTAAACCTGACGAGAACGCGTTTATTCGCGTAGCCTCTTATTATCCAGTGCATATGTTCAGTGAAGTCCGCACACTGGCAAAAGGCTCTCCGGATGCGCAGTATTGCGAACTGGATGTCGTCCCGGGTGAATTCAACCGATATACACTCACTGGTTGTCTGACTCAACGCAGCGAGCCTCTGCCACTGGCTTTTGCTATTCAGGATGGTGCCAGTTATGCCGGTGCGATTCTTAAAGATGAGCTGTTGCAGGCAGATATCCAGATTGACGGCACCCTGAAACGTCAAACCCAGCCGACACCAGCAGGTACGGTTCTGGCGCAAACGCAATCAGCGCCCCTGCATGATTTGCTGCATCAGATGCTTAAGAAATCAGACAACATGATCGCTGATACGGTCTTCCGTACGATTGGTCATCAGCGTTTTGGCGTACCGGGAACATGGCGGGCAGGTTCAGATGCTATCCGTCAAATTTTGCGTCAGAAAGCAGGCGTGGATTTGGGTAACTCGATTCAGGTTGATGGCTCCGGCCTTTCACGCCATGATTTATTGTCACCGGCCACAATGATGCAGGTGCTGCAATATATTGCCCAGCACGATAAAGAATTAGATTTTATTTCGATGTTGCCTTTAGCTGGCCATGACGGAACCTTACAGTACCGCGGTGGTCTGCATGAAGCGGGTGTCGACGGCAAAGTATCGGCAAAAACCGGTTCACTGTCTGGCGTATATAATCTGGCAGGTTTCATCACCACAGCCAGCGGACAGCGTATGGCCTTTGTGCAGTTCCTTTCAGGCTATGCTGTTCCCCCTGAAGATCAACGTACACGGCGTGCGCCGCTGGTGCGCTTTGAAAGCCGTCTCTACAGGGATATCTACCAAAATAATTAACCACGGAGAAGTGCCAGACGATGAAACTGCTGATAGTTGAAGATGATGAACTTTTACGGCAGGGATTAACGCTGGCACTTACCAGTGAAAATTATGCCTGCGACTGCGCGTCAACCGCGGCCGAGGCGCAGAGTCTGATCCAAACCAGTCAGTACAGTCTGGTGATCCTGGACTTAGGATTGCCAGACAAAGATGGCGCAACGCTGCTGCGCCAGTGGCGACGTCAAAGTATTTCCCTGCCCGTGTTGATTCTTACCGCCCGCGATGCACTTGAAGACCGCGTCGATGGCCTTGACGCCGGTGCCGATGACTATCTGATTAAACCCTTTGCCTTAGTCGAATTACAGGCCCGTGTCCGCGCCCTGATCCGCCGTTATCAGGGGCAGAGTGACAACCAGATTTCCGTCGGCAACCTGAAAATCAATCTCTCCTCTCAGCAGGCTTATCTCAATGATGCGCCGGTAGAGGTCACGCCCAAAGAGTTCGCGATTTTGTCACGACTGATGATGCGTGCCGGACAGACTGTAAACCGCGAGTTGCTCCAGCAAGATCTCTATACCTGGCAGGATGATTTAGGCTCCAATACGCTTGAGGTACATGTTCATAATCTGCGCCGCAAATTGGGTAAAGAAGTCATCAGAACTGTACGTGGTATCGGCTACAGGCTGGAAATAATCGTATGACCAGTATGCGCCGCCGCCTTCTGGTTATGCTGGCTCTGATCTTGTTCGTGACTCAGCTCATCAGTATTTTCTGGCTCTGGCACGAGAGCCAGGAACAAATTAACCTGCTGGTCAATGACACCCTGTCAGCCAAAGTCCGTAACGCGCACGTTGAGAAAGAAATTGCAGAAGCCATTGCTTCACTGATTGCCCCTTCCTTACTCATGATGAGTATTACTCTGGTACTGTCCTTTTGGGCCATCAGCTGGATTATCCGGCCTCTTAACCAGTTACAAAAACGACTGGAGACCCGTTCAGCCGATAACCTCTCTCCCCTGCCACTCAACAGCGAAACCAGGGAGATTGTGGCCGTGACGAATGCATTGAATCAGCTTTTCTCTCGTCTCTCCAGCACCATTCAGCAGGAACGATTGTTCACTGCGGATGCGGCTCATGAGTTGCGCACTCCACTGGCAGGCGTCCGGTTGCATCTGGAAATAATGCACAAAAAAGGCGTAGAAGGCAGCGATACTCTGATAAGCCGCATCGACCAGTTAATGCATACCATAGAGCAGTTACTTATGCTTGCCCGCGCCGGACAGAATTTTGCCAAAGGCGAATATCAGCAGGTTGACCTGATCAGTAACGTCGTTGAGCCGCTCAGAGAAGAGCTGTGTGAAATGCTCAGTGAACGCGGTCAAAACTTGAAAATACACCTGCCGCCT
Organism: Rahnella sp. CJA17(1/100); assembly: GCF_963881615.1. Lineage (NCBI taxonomy): Bacteria > Pseudomonadati > Pseudomonadota > Gammaproteobacteria > Enterobacterales > Yersiniaceae > Rahnella > Rahnella sp. CJA17(1/100). The sequence continues at coordinate 229,730 of NZ_CAWOJA010000093.1, forward strand.
CGTGCTGAAATTCAGGGGGATGCTGTGCTGCTACGTTTAATGGTACGCAATCTGGTCGAAAATGCTTACCGCTACGGGCCTGAAAATAGCGACATCGGCATCACAATTGCACCGCAAGACAACGGATTCCTGATAAAGATAGACGATGCCGGTCCGGGTATTGATGAAACGAAGGCCAGTGAACTGACACAGGCTTTTAAGCGCGTCGACCAACGTTATGGAGGCAGCGGCCTGGGCTTAAATATTGTGGTGCGGATTGCGCACCTGCATGGCGGTACGCTGACATTGCGAAATCGCCCCGGCAACACTGGCCTCAGCGCACAATGCTGGCTACCGGATGTTGCATTACAAAGCTCGCTGACACTTTCACCAGACACCCGTTAATTCACGCTCCGATTAACACGCGATCAAAAAGAAAAAGGCTGCCAATGGCTAATGCCGGTCACTTAAGGTGACCGGCATTGTTTTTTAAGGGATATTTCGACCTTTTTTCTCTCACTTCCCTGACATATTCACGCTCACGTCTCGAGGGCAGTTTTAGCATCGCTGCGTTGCTGTA